>JBEIQK010000544.1:0-4565 GCA_040376505.1 Alphaproteobacteria bacterium
ATCGGCATTCACGCCTGGATCGCGCCCTGGTCGGTGACCGACCGGGCCGGGCTCTCCTGGGGCTGCGTGGTGGTGCAGCCGGCCGACGCCGACGCCGTCGATGCGGCGCTGCCGGTGGGCGCAGCGGTGGTGCTGCTGTGAAGGTCGCTCAGGCCGGAAGGGGGTCTGTCCACCCAGGGCTTGACGATCAGCGCGGCGCCAGCACGGCCGCCGCCGTCCGCAGCTCGCCGACCGACAAGTCCAAGGCCGCCATCGACCACAGTCGCGCCGAGCCATCCCAACTCGCGGTCGCCAGGCGCTCGCTGTCGGGGGAGAAGTCCACGCCCACCACCCGCTCGCCATGGCCCACCAGGACGGCCATCAGCCGCCCATCGGCGACCCGGTAGACGGTGGCGTTGCCATCGCGGCCGGCGGCGGCGGCCCAGCGCCCATCGGGCGAGAGGGCCACGTCGAGGGGCCCGGGCGCGGCGGTGGCCTGACGCCAGCGCACGGCGCCCGCGGCGTCGGTGAGCAGCAGGGCGTCTTCCACGCCGAGCAGGAGGACCTCGCCGCGGGCGTCGATGTCGCCGGCCTGGGCGCGGTGCTCGCCGGGCAGCACCCCCAGGCAGCGCGCCGGGTGGCTGGCCACCCGCATCACCACGCCCTCGGCGCTGATCAGCAGGCCCAGGCGGCCGTCGGGGGCGCTGCCCACGTCGATGAAGCTGTGGCCGCTGCAGCCTGGCACCTCCACCGCCGCGCCGCTCCGGCGGTGCCGACCTTGGACCCCGGCGAACTGCCACAGCGAGAGCACGGTGTCGTCGAGGAGGGGCAGGAGGCGGTAGCCGCCGATGGGGTGCAGGCGCCCCGTCACAGCACCGGTCTGGGGATCGATCACCTGGGTGAAGACCGTCGGATCCTGCACGGGCCCCAACATCGTGGCGAAGAGGGCGCCGCCGTCGGGGCTGAAGGCGAGCGGCTTCACCACGCCGGCGCCGAGGCTCACGGTCTGTCTCCGCTCCAGATCGGGCAGCGACCAGAGGTTCACCTCGCCGCCGGCGTGGGAGGTGGCCAGGGTGGCGCCATCGGGCGAAAACAGCGCGCTGGTGAGCCCGTGTTTGCGTCGGGCGGCGGTGCGGGTGACCCGGGCCGGCAGCGACCAGCGCGACAGGGCCTCGCGGGTGGCGATGAGCAGGTCGCCATCGGGCAGAAAGCGGGCGTCCACCACGGCGGCCAGGGGCAGGCGGGCGATCGGGCCCAGGGTGTGGGCGTCGCGCACCTCCAGCTCGCCGCGATCGCCGCGCAGGGCGAGCCGGGCGCCGTCGGGGGAGAGGCCGAGCAGGTGGAGCGACTCGGTCTGCATCGGCGGGCTCGTCACCACCGCGCCGCTGAGCAGGTCGACCCGCACCAGGGCTCCTTTGACCGTGCCGATGAAGTAGCGCTGACCATCGGGGCTGATCAGCGTGCTGGCGGGCTCGCCGCCGGCGCCGATGTCGATCGCGACCACCCGATCGGGCGCGGCGCCGGGCACACCGGTGCGCAGGCTGTAGTCGGCGCAGACCGCGGCCCAGCGGCGGCCGTCGCGGGAGAGGCGGCCGGTGGCCCCAAAGATCTGCTGGTTTGGGCAGTGCTGGGGCATCCCCACGTCGAGGTTGGCGGCGCGGGTGGGGTCGGTGGCGGGGCGGTTGAGCAGGGCGCGCCCGCCCCCCACCGAGAAGCCCCAACTCCACCAGAAGGCCTGATCCCCGAGGAGCGCGCCGCTGGACAGCAGGAGCGCCTGGTGGCTGCCGTCGGGCAGGCTGATGACCAGGAAGTCATCGCGCACCTCGCCGAGGGGGGCCGGGTCGGGGTGCGTCCAGCGGTCGACGCCATCGACCACCCGGGCCAGCCCATCGGCCCGCGCGCAGACCCAGTCATTGGGGCCAAGGAGCCGGCGATCGACACAGTCGTCCAGCGGGCGGCTCCAGCGGCGGGTCGGGCGAGCGAGCACGCTGATCCCGGCGAGGACGCCGCGGGCGCCGGGGCTCTCCCCATGGGCCAGGGCCTCGATGGCGAGCTCCTCCGCCCGGGCCAGGGCGCCCCGCTCGACGGCGTACTGAGCCTCGGCCACGCGGGCTTCGGCCAGGGCGTCGTCGGCCTCGGCCTGGGCGGCCAGGGCCCGATCGCGCTCGGTAGCGAGGCGCTGGGTCCCCAGGGCCACCAGCACCGCCCCCACCGCCAGCGCCACGGCAGCCACCCAGAGCGGCGCCCGCCAGGCTCCAAGCAGGCGGCGGGCCAGCTCGCGGGGGGTGTAGCTGTGGGCGGCCACCTGCCGGCCGTCCAGCCAGGCGGCCAGATCGACGGCCAGGGCGCTGGCGTCGGGGTAGCGGGCGGCCGGTCGGTCCAAGGTGGCCTTGCGGGCGACGGCGAGGAGCTCGGCCGGCAGGGCCTCCTCGGGCAGGGGCTCTCCGGTGGGGCCCTGGGCGCCGGCGACCAGCTCGCGCAGGATCGCCCCCAGGCTCCAGACGTCGCTGCGCCGGTCGACCGGATCGCCCCGCGCTTGCTCGGGGCTCATGTAGCCGGGGGTGCCGACGACTTCGCCGATCGGCGCGGCCTCCTCGCGCAGGCGCAGGGCGAGGCCCCAGTCGACCACCTGGGTCTCGCCCAACTCGCCCACCATCAGGTTGGAGGGCTTCAGATCGCGGTGGACCACAGAAGCCCGGTGCGCCGCGGCCACCGCCTCGACGGCGGCGAGCACATGGCGAAGGAGGTCGAGGCGGTCGGCCAGGGCGGGGCGCTCGGCCAGGACCTCGGACAGCGCCCGGCCGCGGATCAGGCGCATCGCGTAGAAGGGCAGCCCCTCCTCGGTGAGCCCGCTGTCGTGCACGGCGACGATGCCGGGGTGATCGAGGCCGGCGGTGACCTCGGCCTCGCGGGCGAGGCGGGCGGCGGCGACCCCCTCCCGGGCCGCCACCTTGAGGGCCACCGGCCGGGAGAGGCGGCGATCCCAGGCCCGGTAGACCCGCCCCATGCCGCCCACGCCGATGAGGCCTTCGCGCAGGTAGCGGGGGCCGGGATCGGGCAGGGGGCCCGGCGGCGGGGGCGCCAGGCCCTCCACGCTCCAGCCGGCGCCGCTGGCCTCGATGCGCAGGGGCGGCGTTCGGGGGCTCTCGGGCAGGGGGGGCTGCGCCATGAAGGGTCCGGGGCTCCCGCGCGCCGACGGCGGGGGCCTGCGCCGAACTACCCAGGAGGGAGGCGCACCGCCAATGACAAGGGCCTGACGTCGCCACTGCAGACCGGGGCACGATTGTCCGGCCGGCGGGGCCTCTCCTCGGGGGGATCGGCGACGCGAGATCGGCGGGCAGCCCCTTGTCGAAGGTGGCACGCCCCTTGCTATGCTCTACAGCACGGAGGTTGCCCATGCGCTCAGTCTCGCTCACCCTTGCCCTTGTCCTCGTCGCCTGCACCGATGGAGGAAAGGACGACACCAGCTCCATCGCCGAAGACATGTTGTACAGCCCCTGCGTCTCCACCGAGTCCGACGCGCCGGGCGACGCCTCCGTGCCGGCCTTCGGCGCCTCGCCGATGGAGGTCTTCGCCGGCCTGAAGACGGCCCAGTCGGGGGGCGGCAACTACGCCGAGGGCGGGCCCGCGGTGACCGTCTCGGCCGCGGTGGAAGCGCTGGGCACCGCCACCTTCGTCGACCAGGAGCCCAACCCCGACCGGGGCGACACCGGCGGCATCGAGCCGGTCTTCGACGGCTGCGAGGACTTCCTGCGCATCGAAGCCACCCTCACACTGACCACCGACGACGGCGCCTTCGCCGAGACGATGGCGGGCACGGTGCAGGTCTACGTCGCCGGGATGGGGCCGGTGGGCAGCTTCTCGATGGCCGCCGCCGACCGGGCTGGCGCCTGGTCGGACCCCGACTACCAGCCGGCCGACTGGGACACCCTCGAACTCCAGGTGGACCTTGGCATGGAGGCCGGCGTCGGCACCAACGGCGTGCTCACGGTGCTGGGCTCCAAGACCGACGGCGAGACCGCCATGCAGCAGATGGAGCCGCTGGTGGAGTGGGCTGTGGCCCCCTGAGGGCCGGTTCACCGCGGTTTCATGCGCCGTTCACACCGCGTTCACATCGCGGGGTGAAGGTGGCTCTGTCTCCCGGAGCGACCCATGGCCCCTGTCGAAGTCACCGATGAAGTCAACACCACCGCCTGGACCGTGCAGGTCTGGCTCTCCTTCCTGCTGGCGATGCTGATGACCGCGCTGGGCATCCTCTTCCTGCCGGTAGACGCCTGGGTGCAGGGCTACATGGGCATGGCCCAGGTCTTTCTGGTGGGCAGCACCTTCACCCTGGCGAAGACGGTGCGCGACAACCACGAGGCCCGGCGCCTGCGCAACCGCATCTCCCAGGCCAAGACCGACAAGATCCTGCGCGAGTTTGAGGAGCCCAAGCAGGCCTAATCGGGCTCTTCGAGCTCCAGGCGGGCCAGGGCGGCGAGCAGGGCCACCCCGGCCACCTGAACAGAAGGCGCGGGGCTGGAGAGGGCCTGCTCGGCCAGCGCCGGGGCCGCGTGGCGGTCGCGCGGCAGCGCCGCCGCGATCGC
>JBEIQK010000078.1:0-13869 GCA_040376505.1 Alphaproteobacteria bacterium
CTCAACCTGCCGCCCGAGCTGCAGCGCTGGATGGACCTGGGCCCCCTGGCCAACGAGCGGGTGCTGATGATGATGCCCTACACCATCGAGGTGGAGTGAGCGTGGCGCGCCGCCTCCTCATCGTCGACGATGAGCGCGCGGTGCGCGTGGCGCTGCGCGTGAACCTCGAGAAGGCCGGCTACGCCGTCGATCTGGCCGCCTCGGCCGAAGAGGCCCTGACCCTGATGGCGGCGCGGCAGGCCGACCTCATCCTGAGCGACGTGAAGATGCCCGGCTTGTCGGGCTCCGACCTGTTGGGCATCGTGCGCCAGCGGTGGCCCGGGGTGCCGGTGCTGCTGATGACCGGCCAGGGCTCGGTGGAGTCGGCGGTGGAGGCCATGCGGGCGGGGGCGGCCGACTACATCATCAAGCCGGTGAGCAAAGATGAGCTGCTGGTCATCATCGAGCGCATCTTTCGGGCGACCGCCCTCGAGCATGAGGTGGAGGGCCTGCGGGCCGAACTGGCCAGCCGCTACACCTTCGAGAACCTGATCGGCGCCTCCCCCCTGATGCTCGAGGTCTACCGGCTCGCGCATGCAGTGGCCCAGAGCGACGCCCTGGTGCTGATCACCGGCCCCACGGGCACCGGCAAGGAGATGCTGGCTCGGGCGGTGCACTACCGCAGCCCGCGGCGGGCCGGCCCCTTCGTGGGCGTCAACTGCGCGGCCCTCCCCGAGGGCCTGCTGGAGAGCGAGCTCTTTGGCCACGAGAAAGGGGCCTTTACCGGGGCGGTTCGGCAGCACCTGGGTCGCTTTGAGCAGGCCCAGGGCGGCACCATCCTCTTGGATGAGATCGGCGAGATCCCGATGGCCACCCAGGCCCGTCTGCTCCGGGTGCTGGAGTCGGGCGAGATCGTCCGCGTCGGCGGCCGGGAGACCATCCACGTCGATGTGCGCGTGATCGCCGCCACCAACCGCGACCTGCGCCGTGAGGTCAAGGCCGGGCGCTTTCGCGAAGATCTGTATTACCGGCTCAACGTCTTTGAGATCCCGCTGCCTCCCCTGCGCGATCGCATCGAGGATGTGCCGCTCCTCGCCGACCACCTCGTCCGCCGCCTCGCCGAGCGGCACCACCGCGACGTGCGGGGGGTGACGCCGGCGGCCCTGGAGGCCTTGATGCGCTTCCCCTGGCCGGGCAATGTGCGCGAGCTGGAGCATGTGCTGGAGCGCGCCGTCATCCTGTGCCCGGGCACCGAGATCACCGAGGTGCGCCTGCCGGCGCTGCCGGTGGAGGAGGGCGAGGAGGCCGAAGGCGGCATGGACGCCGGGGGGTCGCTGCCGGACGCCGTCGACCGCTACGAGCGCCGGCTGATCGTCGAATCCCTGCGCCAGGAGGCGGGGGTGCAGGCGCGGGCGGCGCGCCGCCTCGGCATTTCACGCTCGAATTTGAACTACCGAATCCACCGCCTCGGGATCGCCCTCAAGGATCTCGTCTACGAGTAGCAGATGGCCGCACCTCGACCCTGGCTCTTCGCACCCCTCCTGGTCCTGCTTTGGGGCGGCGTCTCCACCGCGGAGCCGCCGCCGGCGGCCGTGGGCCCCAGCGCTGTGATGACCGCGCTCTCCAGCCTGTCCTCGCAGCGGGTCTTCCAGGATGCCGAGGTGGGCTTGCAGGTGGTGGATGTGGCCTCCGGCAGCGAGGTCTACGGCTGGCAGGCCGACAAGACCCTGGCGCCGGCCAGCGTGATGAAGGCGGTCACCTCGGCGGTGGCGCTGACCACGCTCGGGCCGGCCTTCCGCTACCTCACCACGCTCTCGATCGATGGCAGCCTGTCCGCCGAGGGGGTGCTCAAGGGCAACCTCTACGTGAAGGGTTCGGGCGACCCGACGATGGTGGTGGAGCGCCTGTGGAAGCTCTTCGCCGATCTGCGCGTGGCCGGCATCACCCGCATCGAGGGCGACGTCATCTTCGACGACAGCGTCTTCGACAACGATCATCTGATCGCGGGCTGGACCAAAAAGCAGGACCTGGCGGCGGGGCCGGCCTACTTCGCGCCGCTCGGCGGGCTCAGCGTCAACCAGAACGCCGTGGCGATCGTGGTGGTGCCCAATCCGGCGGGTTCGGGGCCGGCGCAGATCCGCCTCGACACGCCGTCCACGATGGTGGAGCTCGACGGCGACGTGCGCACCGTGGCGGCGGGCCGCAAGAGCTGGACCCGGGTGGATCGCGAGATCCTCGAAGATGAAGAGTCGATGAAGTTCACCGTGCGCGGCGAGATCGCGGCCGACGCCTGGCCCCAGTACACCTACCGGGCGGTGTCCAAGCCCCTGCCCTGGTTCATGGGGGTGGTGCGCGATCTGTTGTCGCGGCAGGGGGTGGCGGTGAAGGGGCGCTTTCGCGAAGGCATGGTGCCCGAGAATTCGCGCGACCTGCGCATCATCGCCAGCCAGAACTCCGACTCCCTGGCCGAGATGCTGGCGACGATGAACAAACAATCCAGCAACATCATCGCCGAATCGGTGCTGAAGTCGGTGGGGGCCAAGGTCTACGGTGGGCCGGGCACCACCGAGAAAGGCACACGCGCCATCGCTGCCTACCTCGACAGCATCGGCGTTCCCAGGGGGCAGTACACGCTGGTGAACGGCTCGGGGCTCTCGCCCGAGATCCGCCTGCGGCCCAGCACGATCAACGCCGTGCTGGTGGACATGTACAAGCGGCCGGCCCTGGCGCCGGAGTACCTCGCCAGCATGGCCGTCGCCGGGGTCGATGGCACGCTCAAGTACCGCAAGGCGCCGTCGGGCCTCGAAGGGCGGGTGCGGGGCAAGACCGGCACCATCAACGGCGTGTACTGCCTCGCCGGCTACGTCACTGCCGCCGACGGTCGGGTCTACGCCTTTTCGGTGCTGGTGAACGGAAACCGCCGCAACGGGCCGGTTCGCGCCCTGCAAGACAGCTTGACCGGCACCCTCCTCTCCACCGGCGCCGTGATCGGATCGGTCTCCGAGGGAGAAGAGGAGGGCGATGGGCTCGAAGAGTAAGCGCTTGTCAAAGTTTGATGCCAGGCTGTTGAGAGTTTCAAGGACGGCCCGCCGGGGTCGACGTGGTGCTGCGGTCCATCGCAGCCTCGTTGGCGCGGAGGGCGCAGCCCGCAGCCCCTTTCCCGGGTGCAGGCCTTGGTCATGTGCCTGGGCTCGGAATAGTCGATAGAGGTGTCCGTGCTGTGCCTTTGCTGGTGCCCGCTCCCCCATCCCTGGCCTGCCAGGAGGTCCACGTCGTGAGGATCGCGGTTCAACGCTTCTTTCCTGCTTTGTTTTGCTTGTCTGCTGGCCTGGTGACCCCAGGATCCGCGGCTGCGCAGGGCAGGGCCCCAGCAGCGCCCTCCACGGCGAGCGCTGCGACCCCTGCGGCGGCCTCGGCGCCCTCCGACGTCGCCACCGACGCGGACGGCCAGTACAACCGTGAGCTGCTCACGCTCGAAGAAGAGGTGCACGCCCTGAAGGAGCAGGTGTTCCGCTCCAAGGCCACGCTGCAGCTCTTGAAGGAGATCGTGGTCAAGGGCAGCAGCGGCGGCGCGCGGGCCTCCTTGATTCACATCAACGAGCTGTCGGCCAGCTACAAGATCGAGTCGGTGACTTACACCCTCGACGGGCAGGGCAAGTACAACAAGGCCGATCCCACCGGCCAGCTCAACGCGCAGAAAGAGCTCAAGGTTTGGGAGGGCACCATCCCGCCGGGCAACCACAACCTGACCGTCAACTTCCAGCTGCGCGGCAACGGTTTTGGGGTCTTCTCCTATGTGCAGGACTACACCTTCAATGTGCAGTCCACGACCACCTTCAACGCCGAGCAGGGCAAGAGCTGCTCCGTGAAGGTGATCGCCGACGAACAGAAGGGCTTTGGCCGGTCCTTCGTGGAGCGGCCAACGGTTCGCTTCGAGCCCCAGTGCATTCGCCTCGAAGATGTGGAAGGCGGGAGCAAATAGCGGATCGGCGCCTCCTGGCGCCCTTGTTGACGCAGATGGGAGCGGTTCATGACCTTGATCTTCGCAGTCCTGGCCACCCTCACCAGCGCGCAGGCGCTGGAGCGGGGCGCCGCCGAACGGCTTCGGCGGGCGGAGTCCGATGTGGGCGCCCTCGACGTCCGCCTCAACCGGATCGGGCGTGGCGTGGACCAGCGCCGGGGGCTCATCGGCGCCGATGAAGCGGTACAACGCTACGAAGATGGCGTCTACGCCTACCTCGTTGGCGAGTACGAGCGGGCTGCGCTCTCCTTCTACACCCTGGTCGAGCTGCACGCGATCGACGGCTCTGGGCTGACCCAGGACTCCGAGTGGTACCTCGCCGAGTCGCTCTTCGAGCTGAAGAACTGGGCCACCGCGCTCGACGCCTACACCCGGGTCGTCAACGCGGGGCCGCAGCACCCCTTCTTCGCCGACGCGGTGCGCCGCCAGCTTGAGATCTACGGCATCCTGCGCGATACCGACTCCTTCTTCAAGGTTTACCGCGACTACATCCTCACCAACCGGGTGCCCTCGACCGACGCGGTCAAGTACACCATGGCCAAGAGCTTTTACCGGCAAAACGAGGCGGCGCGGGCCAAGGCCCTGCTCTCCGAGCTGCCGGTGGACAGCGAATACTACGGTCGCGGCCGCTACGTGATGGGCACCATCATGGCGGGCGAAGGCGACGTGAAGTCAGCCGTGGCCGAGTTCCTCAAGGTGGAAGGCCGCGCCGGGCAAGAAGACCCGGAGGTGCAGGAGCAGACCTGGCTGGCCCTGGGGCGCTGCTACTACGAGTTGGGCGAGTACGCGAAGGGCACCGAATACTACCGGCGCATTCAGCCCACCTCCAAAAACCACGCCGACCAGCTCTACGAGCTGGCCTGGACCTACATCAAGCAAGAAAAGTGGGACGAGGCCCAGCGGCAGGTGGAGATGTTCCTGCTCTCCTTCCCGTCGCACGCCTACACGATGCAGATGAAGCTCGTGCAGGGTCACCTCTTCGTCAAGTCCAAGCTCTTTGAGAACGCGCTCGTCTCCTACGAGGCGCTGGTGAAGGGCTACTCGCCGCTGCGCGACGAGCTCAAGCGCATCGAGAGCTCCCGAGAGGCGCCCGAGGCCTTCTTCCGCCGGCTGGTGGAGAGCGAGGGCGCCGCCTCCAAGGTCGAGGGCGTCAACCTGCCCGACTTTGCCGGACGGATGCTGGTGGAGCGCGATGAGATGGGTCGTGCGGTGGAGGCCCGTTCGGCGGTCAACCGCCAGGGCCAGGACATCGTCGATCTGCGCGGGCTGGCCTCCGAGATCGAGCGGGTGCTCTCCGAGAACAAGGGCGGCGGGGCCTACGCGCAGTCCTACTCCGAGCTGCTGCGCTTTCACGACGGCTCGATCCGCGCCAGCCTCGACCTGCTGGCCCTCGAGATGGAGCTGCTCAAGGGCGCGGGCGTGGCCCCGTCGAGCACCGTGAAGCCGCGGATCGATGGCCTGGCGGCCGAGCTCGACAAGCTGCCCGGGGGCGACAAGCTGCTGGAGAAGAAGGGGGCGATGTCCTTCTTTCCGCAGGTGCTGGAGGCGAGCGCCGTCTCCACGGCGGCCTACGGTGGCTCCACCCTGGACATCCCGGCGGCCCGAGCCGCCCTGGAGCAGCGGCGCGGCAGCCTGCTGCCTTCGGTGGCGGTGGCCCTCGACCAGGAGTTGGGCGCGCTGAGCCGCCCCGGCGCGGTGCTGACCCCCGCGGAGGCCGAGGCGCGCCGCAGCGCGGTGATCGCCGCGATGGGGCCTGGGGGCGCGCCGATCGACCCGAGTCGCACACGGATCTCCAAGCAGGCGGCCGACCTGCACGTCGAGCTGCGCGGGATGCGCACCTCCACCGCCGACCCCGAGCTGGTCGACGCCTTCAACCGCCTCGACAGCCAGTGGGCGCGCATCGACGCGGCGCTGGCGCGGCTGCCCTCGATCGAGGCGCAACTCGCGGCGGCGGAGGCGGCCTCCATTGCCTCGCTGGGGGTGAAGCTGGCGGGCCAGAAGGTGGCCATCAACGGGCTGGCGGGCCAGTGGGGCGTGACCGAAAAGAAGGTCAGCGACGTCGGCGCGCGCATCACCCGCTCGGGCTTCGTCGCCCTGGAGCAGCAGGTGTACTCCACGATCATGCAGGCCGACATGGGCGTGGTCGATGTGTACTGGCTGCGGAAGTCCGAGGTCAATGAAGAGATCACTCGCCTCTCCCGCGAGCGGAGCAGCAAGCTTCAGGAGCTGGACAGTCAGTTCAACCTGATTCGCCAGCAGATGGAGAAATAGCCGTGTTGCGGTTGGAACGAAGCCTTGTCCTCTTGTTGGCCCTGCCTGCCCTCACCTGGGCGGCGGACCCGGCCCCTGCTCCGGCAGAGGTCAGCCCCGAGATGAAGTCCCTCGAAGAGACCGCTGGCCGCTACAAAGAGCGCATGGCCGAGTTCTCTGCCGAGACGCGCCACTTTGTGGAGGTGTATGAGCGAGACCAGCGCGACGCGGTGGAGCGGCAGTACCTCAACCTCAACACCACCCTGGAAGAAGACAATCACACGCTGCGGTCCACCGCGATCAAGCGCTTTGAGTCCTTCCTGACCAAGTACCCGACGGCGGCCAACACGCCGCATGTCATGTTCCGTCTGGCCGAGCTGTACTTCGAGGAGTCCGAGGAGGCCTACCTCGCCGAGGACAACGCCTACCGCAACGCCCTCGATGCGATGGCCGATGATCCGAACGCCGAGCCGCCGCTCGAGCCCAAAAAGGACTACCGGCGGTCGATGGAGCTGTACCAGCGCATCATCGACAATTACCCGGGCTACCAGTACGCCGACGGCTGCCACTACATGATGGGCTACTGCCGGGTCGAGCCGAACTCGAAGGCCCTGGATGAAGTAGCGGCCCTGGCCAGCTTTCAGGCCATCATCGACAAGTATCCCAAGTCCCAGTTTGCGGCCTCGGCCCACCTGCGGGTAGGGGAGTACTACTTCGATCGCAATGACATCGATCGGGCAATTGTTCACTACGAAAAGGTGGTTCAGCTCGAAGGGCCCGAAGGCAAGCAGTACGCCAATGGCCTCTACAAGCTCGCCTGGTCGTACTACAAGAAGTCGGGCGAGAAGACGCCGCAGAACTTCGACGTGGCGCTCGGCCTGCTCGACCAGCTCCTGCTGTGGTCGGGTACGACCTACCTGCAGCGCTATGGCAAGGCCTCGCCGACCGAGCCGGAGGCGATTGAGTACACCGCCATCTCCATCGCCGAAAAGGCGACGACGCTGACTCGCGACCCGCTGGTGGTGGCCAAAGACTTCTACAACAAGGTGGGCAATCGCACCTACGAGCCCAAGGTCTACAAGCGTCTGGCCGACGTGTTGACCCAGCAGGCCCGCTACGACGAGGCCATCGCGGTCTACCACGAAATGCAGGCCCGCTGGCCGAACGATCCAGAGAACCCCACCTACCAGTTCACCATCGCCCAGTTGCACAACACCAAGCTGCCCAAAGACGTGGCGGCGGGCAATCAGGCGATCTCCGAGCTGACCGAGCGGTACAACGACGACACGCCTTGGTGGCGGGCGAACCGCAACAACCCCGACGCCCTCAATGTGGCGCGGCGCTACATCGAGACCTCCCTCTCGGCGGTGGCGACGCGCTACCACATCGAGGCGGGAGAGACCGGTCGGGTGGAGGACTTCTCCAAGGCGGCGGATCTGTACGGTCAGTACTTGAAGAAGTTCCCCTTCGCCAAGGACTATTACCAGATTCAGTGGTACCGGGCCGACACCCTGCAGCGAGCTGGCCGCGTGGACGAAGCGGAGCATGAGTACGCGCTGCTGATGCGGTCGAGCGGGCACAACTTCCGCGAAGCGGCGCTGTACAACGTCTGGAACATCCAGCGCGTGAAGCTGATGGCGCTGACCCAGAACCGCTTTGACGTGGCGCCCCTCGACGCGGCGGTGGAGAAGAAGGTCACGCTGGAGAACGGGCAGGAGCGGTCGATCCTGGCGCTCTCCGACGCGCGCAAGGCCTTCATCGACCTGACCTCGCAGCTTGGGGCGGTGGACTTCGAGGCCGCCGTCGCGCGGGTGGATGCTCAGGTGAAGGCGGCGGCTACGCCCGAAGAGAAAGAGGTCATCGAAGAGCAACTCGCGGTGGTAAAGGACCACGCCTCCAGCGTCAACAACAACGTTTCGGCCATTCCGTATTTGTCGGCCCAGATCCTGTTCTACCACGGCCGCTTTGACGAAGCGCGGCCGCGCCTGATGGAAATCACCGACCGATACCCGGAGTCCAACGAGGCGGTCTTCAGCTGTCGACTGATGATGGACAGCTACACGCTCGAAGACGATCTCGACAACGTGAAGAAGTACGCCCTGTTCTGCCGCTCGGGCGGCTTTGGCCCCAAGGGCACGGTCGTCGAAGACGACAAGTTCCAGGACTTCGCCGAGCGGGCTTCCTTCGAGATGGCCGTGCGGGCCGCGCAAAAGGGCACGGTCGAAGGGCGGACCCTGGCGGTGGCCAAGTTCCAGGCCTTCCTGCAGGAGTTCCCGAACGGAAATCCCTCCTATCGGCAGAAGGCGCTGTACAACCTCGCGGTCAACCTCGACAAGGTCGGTCGTGTGGTCGAGGCCAACAACCGCTTCGAAGAGTACATCCGCAAGTATCCAAACGACACCGACAGCCGCGGCCTCTACCTGCGCATCGCCGGCAACTACGCCCAGGCGCTGGACTTCGCCAAGGCCATCGAGCTGTACACCCAACTGTACGAGCTCTCCAAGAACGAGACCGAGAACGGCGTGGCCGCCGATGCCTTGTACAACGCCAGCCAGCTCAAGGTGGGCCTGGGTGACATCCGTGGCGCCGCCGCTGGCTATGAACAGTATGCCCGCGACTTCCGCGACCGCGCCGACGCCGAAGGCACGATGTTCAAGGCCGGTGACCTCTGGCTGCGCGTCAGCGATGCCGAGGCTTCGCGCTTCTTCAAGCGGTACCTGGACACCTACCCCTCGGCCAACCCCAACCATGTGTTGGAGGTCCAGTACCGGTTGGTCCAGATCGCCCAGCGCGCGGGCAAGGAGAAAGAGATCGACCGTGCCTGGGACGATCTCGAAGCGGCCTACGCCCGCCTGGGTGAGGCCTCGGTGGGCCCGGTCGGCCGGCACTACGCCGCGATGGCCGCCCTTCGGCGCTACGAAGACGAAGTGGCAGCCTACAAAGCCTACAAGTTCTCCACCAATGACACCAAGAACGGTGAGCTGATCTTGGAGCGGCTGGAGCGGCTGCCGCCCCTGCGCGACAAGTCTACGTTGCTGGTCAACACCTACAAGGACTTCGAGGCCTCCTCGGGCGCGCTGTACTTGAGCGGCGTTGCCTTCTACGCCATGGCCGACCTCATCTACAATGCGCCTCCTCCCAAGGGGTTGTCCGAAGACGAGCTCATCATCTACAATGAAGAGCTCGACAAGAAGCGCATCCCGCTCGAAGACCTTGGGCGCGGCCGCCTCGAGCTGGCGCTGTCCTTCTCCAAGGATCAGGCCCAGTGGTCCGAGTGGCAGGTCAAGGCCTTGACCGAGCTGTCGAACCGCTACCCCAGCGAATACGCCCCCGAAAAGGTTGAAGTTCGCGCAGAAGGCGACTCCTCGGTCCGCACGGTCGGCGGGGTGGTCCTCGTGCCGGTCGCGCCGACGGAAGGAGGTGCCCCGTGAAGCGTCTCGTGCTCCCCCTGTCGCTGCTCGTGGCCCTGGCCTGCGGCCCCAAAAAGGCGCCGACGCCGGCGGCCGCCTCTGGCAATGAGGTCGCGGCGGCCCCGGTGGCTGCGCCAGCCGTCCCAGTAGCGGCGCCGGCCGCCCCCACCGCCGAGCCCCCCCGTCCACCCGCCGTGACCCCCGCGTCGCGCGTCAACGACGCGGTCCTCCTGCTGCAGACCCCCACCGAGGACGCCGCCCGGGCCGCCTTGGAGCAGCTCAAGAACCTGAGCAGCGAGGTGCCTGACCTGGGGCAGGTCCCCTACAACATGGGCCTCGCCTACATGCGTCTGGGCGACATCACCAACGCCCGGCGGCAGTTCTTGCGGGCCACCGATGTCAACGGGCAGATCCCGGAGGCCTGGCTCAACCTGGGTGTGCTCGCCGAGCGCGAGGGCGACTTCGACCGTGCGCTGCGGGCCTATGAGAGCGGCCGTCGCGAGAACCCCGATGACCCTAATCTCGTCGCCAACGAGATCGGCGTCCTGCGTCGGCTCGGGCGCTACGCCGACGCAGAGGCGCGGGCAAAAGAGGCCATCGCGCGCAATTCGAAGAACCTCAACGCCTACCTGAACCTCGGTCTGGTCTACCTCGACCAGGGCAAGGTCCCGCTGGCGGTCTTCATCTACGAACGCGCCAACATGCAGATCCCCGGGGCCGACAAGAACGCGACCCTGCGCTGCAACCTCGGCCGCACCTACATGGCCCTCGATCGCGAGGCGGTGGCCCGTGAAGAGTTCGAAGAGGCGCTGAAGCTGGACCCCACGATGGTCCAGGCGATGATGTTCCTCTCGGACATGCACCTGAAGAACCACGACTGGAATTCGGCCGTGGTGCTGCTGGAGAACGCCCGCACGCTGGAGCCCGAGAATCCGGCGATCTACAACAACCTCGGCATTACCTACCGCGGGCTCGGCCGCTTCGAGGAGTCGCGCAAGGCCTACGAGCGCGCCCTGGATCTCCAGCCGAACAACCTGAGCCCCTACCTCAACCTCGCGATCCTGCTGGGCGACCATGTGAAGGCCTATGACGAGGCCATCGCGATGCTCGACACCTACAAGCGCAAGGGCGGCACCGAGACGGCGCTGGCGGCGAGTTGGGAGACCGACATCCGCACGCGCAAAGAGAAGGCCGCGGTGATGGAGGCCAAGCGCAAGAAGGCGGAGGACGCCCGCAAGCGCGCCCAAGATGATGAGGCCCGCAAGGCCAGCCAGGCCGCCGAAGAAGCGCGCCAGAAGGCCCTCGAAGAGGAGGCGGCGCGCAACGCCCCGCCGCCGCCAGCGCCCACCGAGGCGGTGGTGACGCCGCCCGTCGCGCCGGCGCCCGAGGCTCCCGCGCCCGAGGCTCCCGCGCCGGTCGTGATTGCGCCGGTGGTGCCCTCGGCGACGGCGACCTCGATGCTCGGAAATTCCTGTCAGGTGGTGGACAGCTGCGGCGACCCCTCGCTGCAGTGCGCCCATGACCGCATCTGTCGGCCGGCGGGCACCCAGGGCACCCTCGTGGTGGGCGTGGGCTGCGTTCAAGACACCGACTGCGCCGTGGGTCTCTCCTGTCAGGCCAACAGCTGCGCGGCTCCCGCGGCGACGCCCTCCGTCGCCCCATGGGGCGCCGCTCCCGCCGAGCCTCCGCCCCCCACAAGCCCCACGCCCTGGGGCAACTGAGGTGATCATGCGTCGTTGTCTTGTGATGGTGCTGGCCCTCTCGGCCTCCACGACGGCCCTCGCGCAAGGGCGCCGGATCGAGATCGAGGAGTTCAACGTGGTCGGCAAGATCCAGAAGCCGGAGATCACGATGGTGGTCAGTCGGCAGAACGTGGACACCCAGACCTCGTTGAACCTCCAGGAGAGCTTCATCCCCAAGGTGGTGGAGAGCATCGAGAAGAAGCCCTTCTGATCGGGCTGCGGGCCTGCAGGGCCCCGGACACAGCGGAGGCGGCGGATGGAATTCCTGGCAGACGCGATGAACAAGGGCGGCTTCTTCATGTGGCCGATCCTGGCAGCGGCGGTCTTCGCGATGGCGATCAGCTGCGAGCGGCTCTACATGGTCGCCTTCCGGGCCAACATCAACGCCGCGGCCTTCATGGCCGAGGTGCAGAAGCTGGTGCTCCAGAACAACCTGGATGGCGCGATCAGCCTCTGTGCGGCAGAGGCCAACGCAGCCCTGGCCCGTGTCTTGAAGGCGGGGCTCACCCGCGCCGACGCCTCGGAGGGGGAGCTGCGCAGCGCCGTCGATGAGACGGTCCTGGGGGTCTACCCGGAGCTCACCAAGCGCTCCGGCTACCTGCCGATGCTGGCCAACGTCTCCACGCTGATGGGGCTCCTCGGCACCATCCAGGGGCTGATCCAGGCCTTCGACGCCGTCGCCAACGCCACAGCGGAGAGCCGCCAGACCCTGCTGGCCGATGGCATCGGCGTGGCGATGTACACCACCTTTGCGGGCCTCGTGGTGGCCATCCCCACGCTCGTGCTGCACAGCATCATCGTGGCACGCACCACCAAGATCATGGACGAGGTCGATCAGTACGCGCTCAAGACCGTCAACCTCCTCGGCGCGCGTCGCCGGGGCGCGGCCGCCACGCCCAGCGAGGCCTGACGATGGCCCGGCGCCCGATGGAGCAGAACACCGAGCTGAACCTCATTCCGGTGATGAACCTGATGAGCGTGACCATCCCCTTCCTGGTGATGGGCGCCCAGTTCGTGGAGTACAGCTCATTGCAGGGGGCGATGGCGCGGATCGGCGCCCGACCCGAGGCGGGCATCGAGTCACCGGCCCCGCCGATCGGGCTCCAAGTGACGATCACCGCCGAGGGGCTGGGGCTCAGCGTCAGCGGGGGCGCCGCGGGTGAGGCTGAGCGCGTGCTCCTTCCCTGCGCCGGCCCCTGCAGCAGCGTGGACGCCTACGACTGGGCGGGGCTCGGCCGCCGGCTAGCTACCCTCAAGGATCAGCATCCCGACGAGCTCACCGCGGTGATCGCTCCCGGCGAAGACATCCGCTACGAGGTGCTCATCCGCGCGATGGAGGTCTGCCGCGAGGAGCGTCGGGCGCAAGGGGGCCCGCGGGTCCTCTTCCCTCGGGTGCTGATCGCCCCCGGCCCAGGCTCCCTTTGACCTCACGCTACCCGCGCAGGATCGTGCCGACGGGCGATCTCAACATCACCTCGATGATGGACATGTTCACCATCATCCTGGTCTTCCTGCTGATGAGCTTCGCCACCACCGACGCCCAGATCACCCCCAATCCCCAACTCGTGCTGCCGTCTTCCGCCTCCAACGACACGGTGGAGGTCGCGGTCGCGCTGGTGGTGCAGCGCGATCAGCTTCGGGTCGACGGGCTGCCGATCTTGCCCCTCGTTGGCGCATCCGCGGCAGACGGCGGCGCCGGCCTTCGCCTCCCCGACAGCGCCCTCGAGGGGGCGCGCATCCCCGCGCTCTTCCGCGCCCTCTCCGAAAAGGCCGACGCCGCCCGCGCGCTCGCGCAGGGGGCCCCGGGGGCCGACCGCCCCGCCTTCTCCGGCAAGCTGCTTCTGCAGATCGACAAGGATGTGCCCTTCTCGGTGGTTCGGCCGATCCTCACCACCGCCGGTGAGGCCGGCTTCGACGATGTGCGCTTCGTCACCTACCGCAGCGGGGCCTCTCGCTGAGGAGCCCGCTTTTTCTGCGCCAGCGAGGAACCGCTTCGCGTCGACTTTGTCTAAGGCCAGTGGCCGCTCGGTCGAAGAGGGCCCTGGGCCTTCAGCGTCTGGGCGCCGCGGGATCGCAGGGATTGCACCGGGTTCGTCAAGTCACCGCGCTCGCGCGGCGCAACGGCGGAGCACAGGATAGTGTCGGCGTCATTCGGGTCGGTGTGCCCACCCACACCCAGGCCCTCCATCCAGGTCGCGGGGCGGGCCCCCGGCCGGAGAGTGGGCAGGAGTAGAGGCGGATATGGCTGAACAGGGCAAGACACAGCAGGCCAGCAAGGTGCTCCGCATCGGGATCGTGCAGGGAGGGCGGCTCATCCACGAGCGGATGATCCGTCCCGGCCAAAACGTGACGATCGGCGACAACCCGAAGAGCACGCTGGTCTTTCCGGCCAAGGACCTGCCCGGCAAGCAGTTCACGCTGTTTCAGGCCAAGGGCGAGGAGTACATCCTCAACTACACCGACAAGA
>JBEIQK010000169.1:0-10101 GCA_040376505.1 Alphaproteobacteria bacterium
ACCGCCAGCGCCGCCGCCACCGTCACCATCGCCAACGCCGACCCGGTGATCGGCACCACCATCCGCCCCGCCACCGCCGACGAAGGCGACGCCCTCACGGACGCCTGCCCGGCCACCGACCCCGGCGCCGACACCCTCACCACCACCTGGAGCTTCTCCGACGGCAGCCCCGCCCAGACCGGCACGCCGATCACCCAGACCTGGACCGACAACGGCACCCGCCGGGCCATCTGTACGGTCACCGACGGCGACGGCGGCAGCGACGCCGCCACCCTCACCACTACGGTCGCCAACGTCGACCCCCAGATCGACAGCGTCATCATCCCCACCACCGGCGATGAGGGCGACACCCTCACCTTCGAGGTCAGCGCCTCGGACGTCGGCGCCGACGACGTGATCAGCGTGCTGTGGGACTTCGGCGACGGCGGCACCGAGACCGCCGACAACCCCGACCACATCTACGAAAACGACGGCACCTACACGCTCACCCTCACCGTCACCGATGACGACGGCGGCGAGACGGTGATGACCGAGACCGTGGTGATCGGCAACCTGCCCCCCACCTTCACCAGCGCCAGCGGCAGCGCCGCCACTGTGGCCGAAGGCACCGCGCTCACCTACACCTGCGCCGCCACCGACCCCGGCAGCGAGACCCTCGCCTACACCTGGACCTTCACCGACGGCAGCGCCGCCAAGACCGGCGCCTCGATCAGCCACACCTGGCGCGACAACGGCAGCCAGGTCGCCACCTGCACCGTCGAGGACGACGGCGGCGAGACCGTCACCGGCGCCGTCAACACCACCGTCACCAACGTCGCCCCCACGATCGCCAGCAGCACGATCCCCACCACTGGCACCGAGGGCAGCGCGCTCTCCTTCTCGGTCACCCCCGCCGACAAGGGGGCCGCCGACACCTTCACCTACGCCTGGGACTTCGGCGACAGCAGCACCTCCACCAGCCAGAGCCCCAGCAAGACCTACAGCGCCGACGGCACCTACAGCCTGAGCCTGCGGGTGAGCGACGATGACGGCGGCAGCGTCACCTCCAGCGCCACCGTGGTGATCCGCAACGCCGCGCCCACCGCCAGCGCCAACGGCAGCCCCACCGGCGTCGAGGGCACCGCCCTCACCTACTCCTGCACCGGCTCCGACCCCGGCGGCGACAGCCTCTCCTACAGTTGGGCCTTCTCCGACGGCAGCAGCGCCGTCGGCGCCACGGTAAGCAAGACCTGGGCCGACGAGGGCAGCGTCACCGCCACCTGCACGGTCTCGGACGGAACCGACACAGACACCGACACCGTCGCCACCACCATCAGCAACGCCAACCCCACCATCAGCGCCTCCACCTTTCCGTCGGGCGGCGCGGAGGGCACCGCCCTCTCCTTCAGCGCCGCCGCCAGCGATCCCGGCGCCGACACCCTCACCTACGCCTGGTCCTTCGGCGACGGTGACAGCGCCACCGGGGCCAGCGCCAGCCACGCCTACGCCGACAACGGCAGCTACACGGCCCGCCTCACCGTCACCGACGGCGACGGCGGCAGCGCCACCACCACCGCCACGGTGGTGGTCACCAACGCCAGGCCCACCGCCACCGCCAGCGGCCCCGCCACCGGCTCCGAAGGCGCCACCCTCAGCTACAGCTGCGTGGCCAGCGACGCCGGCAGCGCCGACACCCACACCTATGCCTGGGCCTTCTCCGACAGCACCAGCGCCAGCGGCAGCCCGGTATCGAAGAGCTGGAGCACCAGCGGCACCAAGACCGCCACCTGCACCGCCACCGACGACGACGGCGGCCAGGGCACCAACAGCGTCACCACCGTGATCTCTGCGGTGGCGCCCTCGCTCTCGACCGTCAGCATCCCCACGAGTGGCACCGAGGGCACCGCCGTCGCCTTTCGCGTGGTGGCCACCAGCGCCGACCCCACCGAGACCTTCAGCTACCTGTGGAGCTTTGGCGACGGCAGCACCGCCACCACCGCCGTCGCCGCCCACGCCTATGTCGACGAGGGCACCTACCCAGTCACCATCACGGTCACCGACAGCGACGGCCTCACCGCCAGTCAGTCCGGCAGCGTGATCATCGCCAATTCGGCGCCCACCGCCGCCATCAGCGGCCCCACCAGCGGCGACGAGGGCGACAGCCTCAGCTTCACCTGCGCCGCCACCGACCTCGGCAGCACCGACACCCACACCTACGCCTGGGACCTCGGCGACGGCAGCACCGCCACCGGCGCCAGCATCACCCACGCCTACGCCGACAACGGCAGCTACTCGCTGCGCTGCACCACCACCGACAACGACGGCGCCAGCGGCACCCTCACCCGCTCGCTCACCCTGGCCAACGCCGCCCCCGTGCTCAGCGGCAGCCCCGACCCCCTCGCCACCGACGCCGTCACCTACGTCTTCAGCCCCACCCTCACCGATGCCGGCAGCGCCGACACCTTCACCTGGGCGCTGAGCGGCCTGCCCGCCGCCGCCACCCTCGACAGCGCCGGCACCCTCACCTGGAGCCCCACCGACGCCGACGTCGGCACCTACAGCGTGGTGCTCACCGTCACCGACGACGACGGCGCCAGCGACAGCCTCGCCTGGACGTTGGAGGTCACCTTCGTCGACACCGACGCCGACGGCCTCTCCGACGCCGACGAGGTCCGCCGCGGCACCGACCCCACGCTGGCCGACACCGATGGCGACAGCCTCAGCGACTTTGACGAGGTCACCACCACGCTGACCGACCCCACCCAGCCCTTCAGCGACTCCGACGGCCTCAACGACGGCCTGGAGGTGGGCATCGGCCTCGATCCCAATGACGGCGACATGGACGACGACGGCCTGCAAGACGACGTCGAGCTGTCCATCGCCACCGTCCCCACCGACTGCGACTCCGACAACGACGGCCTGCCCGACGGCCTCGAAGAGGGCACCACCACCCCCGACGTCGACACCGATCTGTCCACCGGCTGCTACGTCGCCGACGGCGAGCCCTCCAGCCAGACCGACCCCACCCTGGCCGACACCGACGGCGACACCCTCTCCGACGGCGACGAAGACGCCGACAGCGACGGCGCCCTCGACGCCAGCGAGACCAGCCCCCTCCTCCGCGACACCGACGGCGACAGCCTCTCCGACGGCCTCGAGCGCGCGCTGTCCACCAATGGCCGCGACGCCGACTCCGACGAAGACGGCCTCACCGACGGGGTCGAGCAGCTCAGCCTCCTCACCGGCCCGCTCACCTGCGACAGCGATGGCGACGGCCTCTCCGACGGCCTCGAGCGCGGCATCGACAGCAGCACCGCCCCCGCCGACACCGACCCGGCCGACCCCTGCTTCGCCGCCGACGCCGATCCCACCACCCTCACCGACCCCGCCGACACCGACTCCGACGACGACGGCCTGTTGGACGGCGACGAGGACACCGACGCCAACGGCGTGGCCACCGGCACCGAGCCCGACCCCACCCTGCCCGACACCGACCACGACGGCGTGCCCGACGGCGAGGAGACCGACTGGAGCCTCGACAGCGACTACGACGGCGTGGTGAACGTGCTCGACGACGACGCCGACGACGACGGCCTGCTCGACGGTGACGAGGTCGGCCCTGGCGACCCCACGCCGGTGGGCGACGATGCCGACGGCACCGCCACCAGCGAGCTCGACACCGATCTCGACGACATCCCCGACATGGTCGACGACGACGACGACGGCGACACGCTCACCACCGTGGAGGAGGGCACCACCGGCGACTTCGACGGCGACGGCACGCTCGACTACCTCGACCCCGACAATGACGACGACGGCTTTGCGGCCGACGACTGCGGCGCCTACGACAGCAGCATCTTCCCCGGCGCGCCCGAGACCCCCATCGACGGCCTCGACCAGGACTGTGACGACGGCGACACCTGCTACACCGACGCCGACGCCGATCGCTACTACGTCGAGACCCCGGTGGCCTCGCGCGACACGATCTGCGGCAACGCGCTCGGCGAGGCCCGCGTGGGCGACATCGACGGCGATGGCGACGTAGACCAGGGCCAGGACCGCGACGGCGACGGCATCAACGACGTGCCCCTCACCGCCGACGGCCTCAGCGTGGCCCTGCCCCTTGACTGCGACGACAGCGACGCCACCATCCACCCCTACGCCATCGACGCCTGCGAGGACTACGGCACCACGCAGATCGACAACGACTGCGACGGCGACCCCAACACGGTCACCCAGTGGGACGAAAACGGAACCCCCACCGACTTCACCGACGACGTGCTGGTGACCTCTGCCGTCACCACCGACGAGTTTCCCTTCTACGAAGACAAAGACTACGACGGCTTCGGCGACGAGAGCGCGCCCCCCATCTTCCCCTGCGAGCCCCCCGACGCCCTCACCGACGCCGAGAAGGAGGCCGGCGTCATCGCCTATGTGCCCTCCTCGGGCGACTGTGACGACGAGAACGCCTTTGTCTACCCGGGCGCCGACGAGCTCTGCAACGGCCTCGACGAGGACTGCGACGACATCGCCGACGAGCCCGAGGATCTGGGCGCCACCAGCGGCTGCGCCCTGTCCTACGCCGATCACGACCAGGACGGCTACGGCTCCGACCTGATCGAAGACCAGCTCTGTCTGTGCTTCGACGGCGAGATCGATCCCGACGATGGCGAGTGCCCCGACAACGGCCAGCGCTACGAGATCACCACCGACGGCACCTGCTACACCGACCGCTCGGGCGACTGCTACGACTACGACGCCAACATCCACGACGGCGCCCCCGAGCGCCTCGACGGCGATGACAACGACTGCGACGGCCTCGTCGCCGCCGTCGAGCTGGACTGCGACGACGACGGCAGCCTGCCGCTCTCCAGCTACGCCGTCGGCCTGGGCGACGACGAGGCGCTGGACCGCGCCACCCTCGGCCTGCCCACCGCCTGCGTGGAGGCCGCCGAGATCGAGCTGCAGTGCTGGGGCCTGCCCATCCGCCTCACCTGCAATGGCGACGAGCTGTGGTCGGCCAGCCGCAGCGACGACGGCGTGGTCGACAAGTTCAAGGGCGGCAGCCGCATCTACAGCGCCGGGCGCCTCACCTTCACCCCCGGCGACTGCGACGATCAGTGCGCCGCCCGCTACCCCGGCGCCACCGAGGTCTGTGACGGGCGAGACAATGACTGCGACCTCGGCTCCACCGTCACCGACACAGACGCCGACGGCCTGATCGATCAGGTCGAGACCGACGCCGCCCGCGTGGGCCAGATCAGCTCCGAGGAGCTCGACCTCGACGGCGACGGCTTCGTGGCCTGCTCCAGCGTGCCCAGCGAAGAGCAGACCGTGCTCACCGCCGCCTCCTGTAGCAGCACCTTTGTCGACAATGGCCTGCTGGGCGACTGCAACGATCAGTGCGCGCTCAGTCACCCCGTCGCCGAAGAGGAGCGCTGCAACGGCTTCCTCGACATCTGTGATGGCGTGCCGGAGGGCAGCGACCAGGATCAGGACGGCTTTGGCACCTGCGGTCTGGGCGGCACCGCCGAAGGCAGCGCCCTGGTCGAGGATCTCTTCGTGCTGGTGTGGTTCACCGAAGAGGAGCCCCCCGAGGCGCCCCCCGGCCCCGAACGCGCCTTCCCCGACCTCAGCCTGATCGACCGCTCCGGGCCCGACACCGGCGCGGCGGCCGAAGAGGGCGACCTCTTCCCCCTCCTCCTCCCCCGGCCCGAGGCCGCCCTCTGCGACAGCGCCCTCTCCGAGCGCATGAGCGAAGAGTTGGGCGAAGAGGCCCTCGCCACCGCCATCTCCGCCCTGGAGCAGGGCGATCTCGGCAGCGCCGTGGCCCCCCTGCTCCAGCGCTGCATCGAGGCCGAGCAGAAGGCCAGCATCAACCGCTTCGCCGGCCACTGCGGCGTGGTGCGCCTCAGCCTCAGCCAGACCGCCGACGAAGATCAGCTCGACGACGACACGATGGAGGCCCTCGGCCTGGGGGCCTGCATCGATCACCCCGAGCAGCGCACCTGGCGCACCGTCTGGGCCCGCGACCGCCTGCTGTTGAGCCGCCGCCTCGTGCAGGAGTGGGAGTGCTACCGCTCGGCCGGCACCTATGGCTGCGGCGAGCTGCCGGCCCCGGCTGGCTGGGCCGCCGCTACCGGGCCCTCGCCGGGCGGCGCCTTCAACCACCGCGCGCCAGCCGATCTCCTCGACGATCCCCGCTGGTGGACCGAGCTCGGCCGCTTCGCCCCCGAGGCGGTCAGCGTGGGCATCCTCTACGGCTGCTGGGACCCGGTCGAGCTCGACGAGCGGGCCGGCCAGTCGGTGGGCGGCGACTGTTCGGATGGTCGCGGCACCGCCAACCGCGAGGAGCCCGAGGGCCCCGGCGATCTGGTGGCGCTCTACAGCGGCGAGATGGCCGATCTGGCCGCCTGCGACCGCTGTCTCGACGGCATCGACAACAATTGCGATGGCACCCTGGACTGCCAGGACCCCACCTGCGCCGCCTGCTTCGTGGGCCAGGGTGCAGGCTGCGCCGACGCCGACTCGCCCTGCGCCGCCGGCGGCTGCACCGCCCTGCCGCCCGGGCCCCTCTTCCCCACCGGCTTTGCCCTCACCGGCCTCACGCTCGGTGCGGTGCTGATCCGTCGGCGGAGGCGCTAGCGTGCGGCTCTTCGGCCCCTTCCCCCTCGATCTGCGCATCCCCCAGGTGGGCGGCCGGGCCGCGCTGGCGGCCTTTCGCGGGCGTCCGACCGGCTGGGTGCCCCCCGAGGGCGACCGCCGGCCCCCCGGGCTCTACCTGTGCCTCGTCGAGGAGGGCGGCGCCTACCGTCTGCTGGGCTTTCATGTGGTCGCCGGCCCCGACTGGCTCGCCGAGGGCCCCGGCCCGACCCCCGACCGCCTGCCCCCCCTCGCCGAGGATCTGCTGGAGCTGCTGGTGGAGGCCATCTGGTGGCGGGAGCTGCCGGTGGCCGGGGCCAAGGGCGGGCGCTGGCGGCCCCTGATCGTGCTGGAGTGGCCGCCCCGCCTCGCGATGCGCTCGGCGACCCCGCCGCCCGGGGTCCAGGCCGCCGACGCGCTGCCGCACACCCTCGACGAAGACGACGGCAACTGGCTCGCCCTGGGCGCCGGCGCCAGCACCGCCATCCGCCCCCGGCCGGTCACCGTCACGGTAGAAGACGCGATCTCGCCGCAGCGATCGCTGCTCTGCCTGATCCGCGCTGAGTTGGTGCAGTCGAGCAGCGCCCACACCGGCCGCTGGTGCCTGCTCGGCCCCGAAGACATCGACGCCAGCGCGCTCCCCGTCGAGGAGGCCACCTGGCAAACGGCTGGGGCGACCGGCTCGCTGCCCCCGGCCCTCTCCGACGAGGCCGCCCTGGGCCCGCCCCTGCGCCTGCCGCGGGGCGGCGTGGGCTACCCGATGGCCGGCTGGCTGCTGCGCTCCCTCGACCGCTGGCCGCTGCGCCCCAAAGAGGCCCAGGTCGGCCAGCTCGCCCCCCGCGACGTGCGCAGCGAGGTGCTCACCCGCCTCGTGCAGTCGGTGATGTTGACCCTGCTGGTCTCGCTGCCCACCCTGGCCCTGGCGCTCACGATCCGCGCCATCAGCAGCCCCCAGGAGACCTCGGCCCCCGAGGCCAAGACCATCGACCCCCAGCCGGCGATCTCGGTCTGCAGCCCGCACCACGCCCGCTATGTGGCCGAGCTGCGCTGCCAGATCGAGGCCCTGGCCGCCGGGGTGCCCGTCGATGTGCCGGTCTGCGCCGAGCCCGACGCCCAGCCCTTTACACCCCCCGCGCTGGGGCCCAACCCCGATCTGCAGCCGGTCTGGTGCGGCCTCTTCGACCGGGTCCGCGACGGCGGCACCCTCCGCCTGTCGCGGGCCGGCAAGGCCGCGGCGGTCTCCCACGCCACCTTCGCCGCAACGCAGGCCTGCTTCAACGTGCTCGGCCAGCCCGATCCCTACGAGCTGAAGGCCGGCCCCGGCGACGGCCCGCGGGCGCTGGGCAACCCGGTCAGCTTCCTCGAAGACGCCGAGCTGCGCATCCTGCCCCTCGACGGGCTGGTGGGCGCCCTCGAATCCACCTGCGAGGCCTGGCGCTCCCCCCTCGAAAAGCGCGTAGAGGGCGCCATCTTCGCCACCCACGTCGGCGGCAACGGCCCCGAGTCGGGCCCGATGCGCGCCGCCCTCATCGCCCAAAGCACCGCCGAAGAGGGCGAGCTGGAGCGCCGCTGCTTCGAGGCCGGCGCCACTCTCGGCCCCGACGCCGCCTCCTTCACCACCCTCTGCGAGGGCCTGCCCCTGCTGCCCACCGAGCGCGCGGCCGAGGCCTGGAAGGCGATCGGCGGCCAGAGCGAGGGCTCGATGCTCGACGCCTACGCCCGGGCGCGCTTTCCCGAGGGGCCGGCCAGCGCCACCCCCGAACCCCTCTGGCGCTGCCACCTCGCGCTGGAGTCCGGGGGTGAGGGCGTGATGATGACGACCTGGTGGGACTTCGCGATGAGCCTGCCCCGGGGCTACAACGTCGAAGAAGGGGTGGTGGGCACCCAGATGATGCTCGACGCCTTGATCGGCGCCGCGCGGGCCGGCGAGGTGGACACCCCCTGCTTTGGCGTGGTCACCGGGCGCTTGGAGTCCTACACCCCCGTTCATCCGCTGCTGGGCGGCCTCGTCGACGACAGCGCCTGGAGCCTGGAGCAGCAGCTCTGCGGCCAGACCTGCGCGGTGGCCTACCGCCTGCTCCCGGCCGCGGCGCCGGGCTGGCTCACCCCCGAGTCCGACCTCGCCGAGTGTGTCGATCGCCGCTCTCCCCTCGGCCGGGAGCCCCTCCTCGATGGGCTGGGGGTGCGCGATCGGCTGTGGGTGCCCTGGTATGGCAAGACCGGCGACCGCAGCCCCACCCACGCCGATGTCTGCGCCTTCAACCTGCTGGCCCAGGAGCTGCTGCCGCCCCCAGAAGGCGGCCTGCTGCCTGGCGCGGTGCCCGGCGTGGCCTGGGCCGGCGAGACCTCGCTCGGCAGCCGCATCGCCGGCGGCGCCACCGGGGCGGCGGTGACGGCGGCGGTGAACCTCGACACCTACGGCCGCAGCCGCAGCCGCGAGAGCTGCGGCCACGTCGCCACCCAGTGCTTCACCTCCCTGCTCCTCGACGTGACCCGCTCCCGGCCGCCGGTCGACCCCTACCTCTGGCCCCAAACCTGGAGCGCCGCGGTGAGCCGCCTCCTCGACCCCCGCCGGCGCGGCGCGGCGCCGATGAGCCCCTGGTGTGAGGAGATCTTGCCCTTCTTGAAGCCCGACGGCGTGCTGCCCGAGGGCCAGTTCGACTTTCCCTGCGCCAAGGGCGTGGAAGAAGCCCGCCAGCGGGTGGCGGCCTCGATCCTGCGCATCGCCTCGGGGAGCGACACGCCATGACCGGCCTGATCCGCCGCGCCGAGGCCTGGTTCCTCGGGGTTCGCGACCTCATCCTGCTTGTGGTGGTGCTGATCGTCGCCCAACCCCTCGTGCCGGCCGGCTCGCTGCTGGCCCGGCCCGACCTCGGCCCCTGGCTGGCCCTCTCGATGAGCCTCGCGGTGCTGCTGCGCGGCCGCGGCCTCGACCCGGGGCGGCACCCCTCCTTGCGGCCCCGCCACACGACGATGGGGCGGCTGCTGCTGCGGGCCTCGATGGCGACGGTGCCCTGGATCCTCCTGCTCATCTTTGATGCGATGCGGGCGGCCGATCTGGCGAGCTTGCCGCAGTTGGGCGGCCTCTGCCTGGGGGCGGCGGCCCTGCGCTGGCTCTCGCGGCATGAGGGCGAGTCGGCCTGGGACCCTCCCGGGCCGGGGGCCATCCGAAGCTGGCTGGCAGGCGCGGTGGTCTCGATGGTCTGCGCCGCGATCCTGGGCCTCGTGACGCTGCAATTGCGCAGTTGGGTGCGGCCGCAGTTCATGGTGCCGCTGCTCCTGGGCCTGCAGTTCTACACGGTGGGCCTCGCCGGGGCGATCCCGGCCCACCTGCGCCAGCGCGTGGCCGCCGGGCGCCGCGACGGCAAGCGGCCGAGCCTGCTGCCCTTCGACGCCGTGCTGGCCCTCTTCGGCCCCTCGCTCGGCTACTTCGTCGTGCTGCTGGTCTACGCCGCCCTCTCCAGCCAGCCGGTGGGCTTC
>JBEIQK010000333.1:0-6732 GCA_040376505.1 Alphaproteobacteria bacterium
GCAAGATCCTCCTTCTCTCTCCGCCCGCCTGAACGAACTCCCCAGGCCTCCGCTCCCGCCGCGCACCGCTTCGCGACGACCGCCCTCGCACCGTGGGAGCCACGCGGTCGCCGCGCGGGTCGGCGTCGGCGCGGGGCCTCGGCCGGCGTGCGCGGCCCCGATCCCCCGCTCGGCCCGATTTCCCGCTGCCTTCTCTGCCTTCGTCCTCCCCTTCCCAGCGCCAGTCCCCCGGCGGCCTTCCTTCCAGTCGACGGTGGCGCCTCCCTTCGTTAATCGCTCCCCGCCACCTGGGAGCCCGCCATGTCCCGCCTCGCGCTCTGGGCGCTGCTCATCGCCGCCGGCTGCGGCGACCCGCCGTCGTCCACCTCCAAGAGCCAGCCCGATCCCACCGACGCCGACGCCGACGCCGATGCGGACACCGACACCGACACGGATGCCGACACGGACGCCGACGCCGACGCCGACGCCGACGCCGACGCCGACGAAGACACGCCCATCTACAGCGGCACCTGGACGGCCCCCTCGCGCGACGACCTCGTCGGCCTCGATCTCCCCGTCGACCCGACCACCGGCGGTTACGTCCTGTCTACCTCGGCGGATGTCTCTCTCATCGCCGACATTTCCCGCCGCGATCCAGTCACCGCGGCCGGCTCCTGCCTCTCGTTGATGCTTGCCTGCTACGAGCCGGGCGTTCGCAACCTGCCGGGCTGCTTCGCCAACGTCCCATTCTGCGCCACCACCACCCCCTGGGAAGAGGCCACCGCCTGCTGCGACGCCTCTTGCGGCGCCCGCTACGCCACGCTCCGCGCCGAGGGCCAGGCGTCCGCCGCCGCCGCCTCGATGGCCATCCTCGCCGCGGGCTCCTGCATGCCCGGCTATGACGCCTGGGAGGGCGAATGATCCTGTTTTTGACCGCACTCCTGTCTACCGCGGGCGCCTTCGACTCCTTCTGCCACCTCCCCGACGGGACGAAGTGTAAAGATGGCTACCAGCCGCCTCGCAACCGGTGGAACAACGAAGAGAGCGAACATGGCGTCATCTTCGCGGATGCACTCGCCCGGTCGGGCCTGCCCAGCCGCCTCGGCGATGACTTCTCGCTGCGCACCTTCGCCCAGGACCTGACCCTGACGGGAGAAGCGACCGGCCTCACCTACGACAGCGTCAAGCCCGTGGACTTCGGCGCGGAGCGCACCCGCACCCGAACCATGTCGGTGCCAGAATTCGCCGCCCTGCCGGACTTTTCCTACTCACTCACCGACTGGGTGACCGGCAACGAAGGCTGCGACCCCTACAGCGACACCGACTTCGAGCGCTGCCACCAGTTCACCACCCACATGGGCGCCCTCAACTCCTCCCACTTCGTGCCCCAGTCCCGGCGTTTCTACGAGCACTACCACCTCCTGGCGCTGGACCGGGCCGCCGCCTGCGCCGCCCTGGAAGACAGCCTGGAGGCCGCTCAACCCGGCGCTGCCGACCGTTTCGAGTCCGTGCTGCTGGCCTGCGAGACCGAGGCGATGGTGCTGGAAGCGATCGGCCAGCACTACCTCCAGGACGCCTGGTCCATGGGGCATATGTGGGAGCGCTGGGGGGGCCCCGAGCTGGCCGACCACCCCGAAGGCCTCGCCGCCGCCCAGGTGATCGGCGCCACCGCGGGCATCATCCACGGCGCCAAGGCCCTCATCCCTTTCGCCGATGACCCCATGTGTGCGCCCCACGAGGACGTCACCTACCTGGACGAGACCGACCTCTCGGAGGTGCATGGCGCCGGCGATCTGTTCTGGGCCTCCTTCCTGGAGGACGGCGAGAACCCCCTCCACACCGAGCAGACCGCTGCCCTGCTCGGCTGCACCATCAACAGCATGCGGGAGGTCTATGAACAGACCCACCAACGCCATGGCCTGATGCTGGAGTCCACCGACGCCCTCGCCGATCTCAGTCGCGACCCCATGAGCGACGCCTGCTGGGGCCAGCGCGCCACCAACCGCGCCGTGGCCACCGGCTTCAACCTGCACCTCCTTGGCAGCGCCCCGCTCACCTCACCCGTCCTCATCCCCTCAGCATTCGCCGACCTCCTCAGCAGCCTGACCCCCTACAGCGCCATTTTTTCTGGCGGCGAGCTCCTGACTTCCAGCCAGCGCGCCCAGTACCAAAGGGACACCCTGCACAACTTTGGCCATGCCCAATTCCGCGCCCGAAAGGCGCCCGACGACACCGACCTCGCGGAGGGCGGCATGCTCCCGATCCTCGGCTCGGAGGTGAACAGTCATTATGAGCGTGGCGAGCTGATCGACGGCAGCGCCCCCGCCGCCTACCTGGAGCCCGAGCTGCCCTGGGGCCTGCGCTCCACAGACGATCGGGCCACCCTCCTCCATCTCGGCTTCGCCACATCCCACGCCGCCGACCGCTGCCTCGACCTCAACGCGTCCGACCTCGAGCAGCTCCAACGCGAGGCCACCGTCGCCCAGGGGACCACGGACGCCGCCGCCGCCTGCGGACTGTGCACCCAGATGGTCAGTCCCTTCATCCGCATCGGCGCCAGCGCCACCGACTACGACACCGATCGGGAGCCCCTCTGCGGGCTGGTCGAGCCCAGCGCCGAGTTCGTCTACACCGGCACCCGCGCCGTCGTCGGCAACAACGCCGCCGCCGCCGGGCAGTGGTGCGGCTGCAGCGGCCGGTTGGCCGTCACCACCCGCGGCAGCGCGCCCGGCCTCGCGCTCTTCGCGCGTGCCCACGCCGGCCTCAACGCCATGGCCCCCGGCCCATCCGCCAGCCCCGGCGATGTGTTCCCCACCTCCGACAGCGCCCGGGTTGCGGCCATCGGCGGCCCCTACGGCGACCTCGCCCTGGTCGGCGCCAACAGCGGCACCCTCTCCGCCTTCGAGCTCATCGAGGGCGCCGAGGCCGAGCTCGACTGGGACGCCGATCCCAGCACCACCGACGCCGGCGCCCCCGGCGGCATCACCCGAGTGGTTCTCGGCGCCGCCCCCCGTCAGATCGCCCACCTCCACACCGCCCGCTACGCCCTGATCACCACCGAGGCCGGCCTGGAGATCGTCGACCTCGACACGCTGGTCCCGGTCGACACGCTGACCGCCGCCGACCTCGGCCTCAGCGGCTCGGAGCGCGCCTACGGGGTCGCGGTCACCGACGACGACACCATCGCCTTCGTCAGCATCTGGGGCGGCACCGGCGCCCCCGCCACCAGCGAGGTGCTGGTCATCGACCTCACCGACCTGCTCGCCGGCGGCGCCCCCGACGCCAGTTGGATCATCGCCAGCCTGAACACCGGGTCGGGGACCAACAACCAGATCCTCGAGGTCAGCCACGACGGCGCCATCCTCGCCGTCGTCTGCCCCGACACCGACGACGTGCGCCTGCTCTCCACCACCTCCCCCTACGCCGCCATCGACACGCTGACCGAGGCCAGCTTTTTCAACCCCAGCCAGAACCCCATCGATCTCGCTTGGGCGCCCGACGACAGCGCCGTCTACGTCGGCTACATCGGCGGCCCCGTCGGCAGCTCCATTGAGACCAACGGAAACGTCCGCCGCTGCGACCTCGCCACCCCCGACAATTGCGAGCACGCCGTCGCCGTCACGGGCACCATCCGCTCCATCGCCCTGGCCGGCGAGGGCAGCGACCTCGTGGTCTGGGCCGCCGACAGCATGGGCGGCCTCACCGGCCTGCCCGCCGCCCTCTTCGAGCCCTCCGCCACCACCTCTGGGGTCGACGGCGCCGGGATCTTGGACGGCACCGGCGGCTGCCTCTCCTCCGGCCGGGCCCTGGCCTGCGCCGCCGCCGCCAACCTCGGCCAGGCCGCCGGCGACATGGTGATCTGGGGCGACTGAGGCCGCCCCGGCGCCGCGCCGACCCGACGGGGTCGACTGACTTCCCATGGAAGGCCAGCCGGCTCCGCCACCGTCTCCGCGCCCGCTCTCCGGTCTGTCCAAGTGTCGCAGGCCTTGCGCGCTCCTCCGTTGTGGCGTGGCCCGACCCGCTGGTCGTGGCGCTCGCGGCGGGGGTTCAGGCGGCGCGGACCGTCGCACCGCAGCGACGGAAGGTGACGAGAGTCCGTCACCTTCCACCTCCATCAGGCGTGGTAAAACGCCGATCTTTCACCGGATCGGCGCTTGCTCTTGGCGCCGGCCACGGCGATCACGGTCGAACTGCGGGGTACTGGCAAAGCGCAGCTTCGCGCGATCGTGCGGAAGGGACTACCGCTGCTCGCGATCGAACTGGCTCGCCACGAGCGCACGGTACCAGATTTCGTGTCTCGCGAGTTTCAAGATTATCCCTCCTGCGGTGATCCAGCGGTGGGCTTCGCCTGGCTGGAGTGCTTCGACTGCCAGCAACGCCGGCTGGTGCTGTTCTCTCGCAAGCCCCGCGGTTTTTGGGTCGCCCTCGGCCACGGTCGCCCCGCCCCGTTCCGTCCCCGTCCACCGGGGCCGGTGCCCTGGAAGCGTCGGTGGCTGCTCGGTCCTGTCTGTCCCCCTCGGGGAGCTGCGAGAACAGACGTCGCGGGGGGAGGCCAGCCTGCGTCAGGGCTTGCCCTCCGTTCACGAGGCCCCGCCGGTGGAAGACCCGCTCCTGGACGCCCTCGATCAGGTGCTGCGGGCGGAGATCACCGCCATCGAGGTCGCGCTCACCCGCCTCGACGATGGGGCCTATTGTCTGTCTACGATGTCCGACGTTGGCCCGCTGCCTGGACTGTGCCTCCTGAGCGCTTAGCGCGCTTGCAGGGTGGACAGACAACCCACGGCAAAGGCGGCCATCTCGGGGGTGATCCCCGGGGTGGCCTGGGCCCGCTCCCAGAAGGTGCGGGCCAGGGCGGTGGCTTGCTTCCAGAGCTTCGGCGCGTCGGCGTCGGGCAGGGGCAGATCGAGGCGCGGCGGGCGGGCCTCCATGCCGATGGGCGCGAGGCCCATGGGGAGCATGTCGTAGACAGGGCAGAGCGCGCCCAGGCGGCCGTCTTCGAAGAAGAAGCTGAGGTTGCCATGGTGGCGGTCAGTGTTGCCGATGAGGGCGCCGAAGCGGTCGAGCAGGACGATGCGGTTGACGGTGGCGGCGGGCAGCACCTTCTGGGCGAGGAGGTAGCGGGCCTCGGCGGTCCAGTCGGTGCCGGGGCCGCCGTGGAAGGCGCCGAGGGCGCGGAGCGAGACGATGCCGCGGCGGCCGGCGCCAGCCCGATCGAAGCGGTCGACCTCCAGGAAGACGCGGTCGCCGCCTTCGACGGGGGTGGCGGCGGCGGCGGGGATGCCGGCCTCGCGGAGCACGTCGAGGGCCAGGGCCTCCCAACGGAGGAGGTCGGCCACGCGGCGGCCGACGGACTCGGTGCGCGGGGGCGAAGCCTTGACGATCACGGGTTGGGGGCCGCCGGGGTCGCGGCGGGTGGCCAGGAACTTGGGCTGCTCTCCGCCTGCCGAGGAGCCTGCCGCGCCGTACAGCAGCGTGGCTTCAAGCTGCTGGGGATGGTGTGCGGCGCGGTCGGCGGGGTCGAAGGGCGCCACCGGCGCGGCACGCAGTGCCCGGGTGGCCATCGCCTCGCCGATGATGAAGTCGCCCACGCCATCGTAGCCCTCGGCAAACAGGTAGCGGAGCACCGTCGTGGCCGACCACTCCCGGATCTCGCGGGGCAGGTGGAGGTGGGGATGTTGGTGCGGGATCAGCCGCCCGAGAAAGCCGCTGGGGCGCAGCTCGTCGAGCCACCAGGGGAGGTCGGGGTAGCAGCCATCCAGCCCCGGCCCGGCCCCAGTGACCGCGAAGGCGCGTTCGGCGATGGCGTGGAGCTGCCCGCTCTCGACGAGGCCGGCGGGGGTGAGGCGGTACAGCGGCAGTGCCGCGGGCAGGCCCGGAAGCCGTCGCCGCCAGGCGTAGCGGGTGGCCCGGGCCTTGCCGATGACCACGATCGCGTCGCCCGCGGCGGTGATCACGCGGTTGAAGGCACCGCCCTCAGGCAGCCCCAAGCGCGCCCGCAGCGCGGCGGCCGGCAGGCCGTCGGCGTCTTGCGAGAGGATGGCTTCCAGGGGAGGGGAAGGTCGGACCATGGTTCGAATCCTGGTAGGATTCTAACCGCCCTAAGGTTACCATCCACTTTCCTTGTACTTTCCCAATTTCTTCCCCTACATGCCGTGAATCCACCCGAGCAGCGCGATCCGTTGCATCAGAAAAACTAAGATCGTAACGTCAGCAATAGCGGGCCCAAATCTGCACACAACGCGAGCAACCCAGGCACTTTGGTACGATTCGTGCTCCCGCGCCGGCGCGCCGCTTCGCCATCGCCAAGGGCGTTCCCGGTGCCAACCCACCGGGACAAGGCGTGGCGCGCAGCGGACCGCGCGCAGCACCAGGAACCGCCATGGGTGGGCCAGCCAGCGCAGGGTCCGTCCGCCCTCCTGGTGCCCCGATCCCCCCACGGTTTTCGGACGCCCCCACCGCGGGAGCCGCAGCTGTCGCCGGTGGAGCTCGTCGAAGAGCTTGCTGCAATCTTCCCGCCTCCTCGCGCCTATCAGTCATCCAGGCCGGGGGCTCTATGCAGGCGTGCTCGCCGGCCGGGCTGAGCGCGCGCAGCAGGCTGGTGGGCGGCATCATCGCCTCCTCATGCGGCTCGACTGCGCGGCGAGGGGACGGGGGCACCTTCACCACCGTTCACGCGGGCGCCGCCTCGCGCGGGCCAGCCCGGCCGCCGGTCGACGGGGCGCCCGTGGCCCAAGGTGCACGCTTGCGCCGACA
>JBEIQK010000701.1:0-3517 GCA_040376505.1 Alphaproteobacteria bacterium
CCGCCATGCCCGAGTGGTGCGGGTGGGTGGCGGTCTTCACCTCGAAGCCGGTGGCGACGCTGACATAGTCGAGCAGCCCGCCCAGGGGCGCCAACTCGGCCGAGGGGCTGAAGCCTGCCCCGGTGGTGGACGGAACCCAGTGCTCCGGCCGCACGCCATTGCCCCAAAACCACAGGCCGAAGCGGTCAGGGAGGGCGGTCTCATCGGCGTAGGCCGTGCCCCGCGAATTGAGCAGGTGCTCAAAGGTGGGCAGCGCCACCCCCACCGCCGCGCCGCGAAGGAGGCCGCGCAGGACCTGACGCCGACTGGGCCGCTTCATCTCAGTCTCCAACCGCGCCGATGCAGGCGGCGTAGGCGGCGTCGCCGCTGTTCTCCAGGGGGCCGTAGCCCGACAGGTGGCCCGCCTGCTGGCAGAAGTCGTGGAAGGCGAGGTCGCAGCGCGGGCCCATCCGCTCGGCGCTGCCGTCGCAGGTGGACTGCATCGTGGCCAGCACGGTGTAGGTCGTGGCGTAGACCGTCGCCGTGGGCGTACACTCGACGAGGGCGCCGTCGCCGCTGTACTCCACCGGGCCGTAGCCGGTGCCCAGCCCGAGCCCGCTGCAGGTGCGCGAGACGGCGGCGTTGCAGTCCGGCCCGGCCGGGGAGCTGAGCGTGCAGCCCGGGTGGGCCGCCGTCAGGGTCGACCAGGCGATCCACTGTTCACTCGCCAGGGAGGGATCGAGGCAGACCGCCGCCGCCTCGCCGGTGGTGAGGTCTTCGGCCACCATGCCAAAGCCGGTGCTGGCGCAGCCGGTGCCGGCGCAGTGGCGGTGGACAGCCGCCCGGCAGGCCCCCGAGGTGGCGGTGCGGGCGGGATCACAATCTCCGTGGGCGGCGACCAGCTCGGCGGCGTTGAGCGCCACGAAGGAGAGGGACAGGCCCTCGTCGATGAGGCTGTCGCTGTCGTCATCCTCGCCGTTGCAGGTCTCAAAGAATTCGACGTCCAAGGTGGGTTGCCAGACACCGTTGGCGCAGGCCTCCACCCCGCCTTCAGAGGCCCGCAGCAGGCCCTCGTCGACGAGGTCGTCGCAGTCCTGATCGAGGCCGTCGCAGGCCTCCACCCCCGGGGGTGGGGCGTCGCAGCCGCGCCAGCGCAGGTCTTCGCAGCGCTCTTCGCCGGCGCCGCAGGCCGTCTCGCAGGGGCGGGACTGACCGGCCTCCTCCTCTGTGCAGGTGTCGCCCAGGGGCGCGCTCATCGTGAGGAAGCCCTCGCTGCTGACCACGTCGGCCACCATGTCGCGCAGCACCATCTCGCCGGCGCCCCAGCCCTCTCCGAGGGTGTCCAGCGCGGCGCTCTGGCCCACGCCCTCGTGCTGCCCGGCGGCGAAGCGGTAGAGGTTGCGGGCGAAGCAGGGCCCGAGGTCGGGGTGGGCGGCGACGGCGGCCCCCATCTCGGCGGCCCCCAACACCGCCACGCCATCGAGCTCGGCGCTGGCGTCGATCGGCACGCCCTGATCGGTGACCTGGACGGCGCCCACGGTGTTGAAGCCCTCAAAGGCGAAGCCGATTGGGTCCATCAGCTGATGGCAGCCGTTGCAGGTGGGGTCCTCCATGTGCTGCTCCAGGCGCTCCCGCAGGGGGGCGTCCTCGGAGATGCTCTCCAGATCGGTCATCACGCCGGGCGGGGGTGCGGGGATGGAGCCGCAGAGCAGGCGGGTGCGGATGAACTTGCCCCGGTGGGTGGGGCTGGTGAGCGTGACGTTGCCATGCAGAGCGAGGAAGGCGCCCCGGCCGAGGATGCCGCCGCGCCCCAAGGCCGGATCGAGGGGCCCCGGGCCCCGGTCGGCGCCCGTGGACAGTCCATAGAGTTGGGCCAGCACCGGCGGGGTGCAGGTGGCGCCGCCCGTGAACAGACTTCGCAGATCCCCATCGCCGAAGCCGGCGTCGGCGAACAGACAGCGCGCCTCTTCTGCCATCGCCGCCTGCAAGGCCGGCCCCCACTGCGGGAAGAGCGCCGGGTCCTTGGTCTTGGTGGGCAGCTCGCTGAGCTCGAAGGTCTCGTCGAAGAAGCCGAGCCAGGCCACCCGCGCCGCCGGCGTCGCCCAGGCCCGGGCCACCTCGGCGCGCAGGGTGTCGGGATCCTGCAGGGCGCCCGGCTGATCGGCGAGGGCGCTCAGCACCGCGTCGGGCGGGCCGCCGGTGAGGGCGAAGGCGAGGCGCGCGGCCCGCTCGTGATCGGTGAGGCGGCGGCGGTCGGTCTCGCCTGGGAGGGGCTCGCCCAACTCAACCCGAAAGAGGAAGTGCGGCGAGAGCAGCAGGGCCGCCAGGGTCGCCTGTAGACCGAGAAGCGGCTGGTTGGTGCTGGTTTGTACGGCCCGGTAGACGCCGAGGAGCTCGGCCGACTCGGGGTCCTGGAGGGGGCGCCGCCAGGCGGTGCGGCCGGCGCCAAGAAGGTAGCGCAGCAGGCAGGCCTCGGCGGCGTCGGCGTCCAGGGCCGGGGCGCCGAGGGGGGCGGCGACGGCGCAGCCCAGGCGGGCCTCGGCGGCCTCGGCGGTTGGGAAGGCCGCCTCGGCCAGGGTCCAGGCCGCCGTCTCGTACTGCTCCAGGTCGAGGGGGGCGATCGACAGCTCGCTGCCCCCCACCGCGGCATAGCCGTAGACGACATAGTCGATGGGCAGGTCACCCTCAAAAGAGAGGCCCAGCAGGTCAAACACGGCGGCCCGGTACTGGTCGGCGGTCAGGCGGTGCAGGCCCGCGGGGGGCGGCGCGCCGTCGGCGACGGGTTGGGGGCCCGGCCCGGCGTCGCCGGAGAACTGGCAGGCCAGCAGCAGTGTGGGGAGCAGCGCGCGCAGGGAGACCTCGCCAGGAACCTTACTCCAGGCCGGCGCCGCTGCGAAGGGGCCACCGCCTTGCCCCGCCTCCGCAGACGGGTGAAACGGCCCGGCGCCGGGTCTGCGGGCCCTCTCCGCGCCTTGGGAGCTCCATGTCCCCCCCGGTTGGCATTGACTTCGGCACCTCCAATTCGGCCGCCGTGCTGCACATCGGCGGCGGGGTGTCGCCCGTGGCGCTCGACGCCCAGAGCACCATCGCCGACACCAGCCCCACCCTTCTGTACTTTGGCGAGAGCCCGCCGGCGCACTTCGGCACCGCCGCCATCCGCGCCTACATCGAGCACAGCCTCAGCGGCCGGCTGCTTCAAGCGATCAAGAAGCACCTGCCGAGCCCCGGCTTTGACGGCACCTACCTCTTCGGCCGCTTCCGCCCCGTCGAAGAGATCGTCGCCGGCTACCTCGCCTATGTGCGGGCCAGCGTGGAGGCCCAGGCCGGCGAGAAGGTGACCCAGGTGCTCCTCGGCCGGCCGGCGCGCTTTCACGTCGACCCCACCCGCGACGCCCTGGCCGAGCGGCGCCTTGTCAAGGCCGCCCGCATCGCGGGCTTCACCGAGATCGAGCTGCAGTTGGAGCCCATCGCCGCGGCCCGCTCCTTTGAGCGCTCGCTGTCGGGCGAGGTGCTCTGCCTCGTCGGCGATCTCGGCGGC
>JBEIQK010000252.1:0-8245 GCA_040376505.1 Alphaproteobacteria bacterium
GCTACTCCGTGCGCATGGTCAACATCTTCAGCTTCGAAGGTGCCGAGCTGGTGGGAGAGCGCATGTACCTCGACCTGGGAACCATCCAGCGGCAACTCGGCCTCGCGCACAGTCCGTTCAGCCTGCAGGGGAGGTTGACGATCGTGCTCAGTCACCCGCTCACAATGGCGCGGGCAGCCTGGTCCATGGCGAAGGCAGGGCTTCGATGATCGACGAGGGGCTCCTGGCCTGGCCTTGAGGTTGGGCTCCGAATCAGCCAGGAAAGACAAATACAAAGAGCCGGCATGGAGTCCGGAGAGAGAGGGAGAGCCCGACGAGATGGGGTCTACGCGCGCGGCGCTGTCCCGGGAAAAGACTGGGTGACCTCGATGCTGTCGTCGGGGGTGGGATCGGGCTTGCAAGCGACAAGCACGAGGAGGAGGGCGCGCAGGGGCGCAGCATGGCTCCTTGCCGCCCCTCGGCGGACGGGCCAGACTGGGGGCGGAGGTGCCATGTTCGCGCTGCTGTTTCTGTTCGCCTGCGGTGAGAAGGCCGATGACACCGCGCAACCGGAGCCTACCGACCAATGCTCCGGCGAGACCTACGAACAGGTCGTGTCCGAGGTCACGCCGGGCTGGACCCCGGCCGACGGCTGCGAGGTCCTCTGTCCGGAAGTGGATGGCAGCGGCAACGTCTACACGGACTGCTACTTCAACGAGGAGGAGGCGGTGGTCTGCCAGTACGTGCAAGCCTGCGGCTGATCAGAAGCCGCGGTTGAGACGCAGCCGCTCGTCCACCGAGAGGGGGGCTTGCGGTCCGTGGTGCCCTCGGCCAGGAGACCGACGGTGTTGATCAGGGCGGTGAAGGCGTGCCAACTCTCAGGCGCCGTCGAGCCCTTCGAGGAGGGCCAGGGCCCAGCCGGTGTCGATGTAGCGGGTGGAGCCCTTTCCCACCCCTTCGAGAAAACGGACCCGGTTCACCCGCGGCTCATCGAGGGTGCCGCCCCGCGCGGCCACGTCGTCCTTCGCCCGCAGCACCCAGGCCAGATCGACGAGGGAGATCGTCCGCGCCTCGAATCCACCCTCTCCCCCGTCGATGCGCAGCCCGCCCTGGGCGGCCTGGCCGAGCAGACGACAGCGCTTTCCGCGCGCCTCGACAAAGCGTCCGGCGCCCTCGGCGAGCAGCCGCGCGACCGCCCGGCGGGCCCGCCCGAGGTCCTCCTCCCGGAGGGTGCGCGAGGCGCCGCGGGCCGAGGAAAAAGCCCGCCAGCTCTGCAGATCGAGGGCCGTGAAGCCCCATCGCCCCTCGGTCGCGAGCCAGCGACCCACACCGGCGTATCGCCAGGTGTCGGGGCTCCCGGCGACGGGCGTGCAGATGAAGGCGGTCTCGGCCGGGCGGCGGACGTCTCCGAGCGGCAGGGCCCGGTCGGGCGCGGGGAGCTGGCCGGGCTCGGAGAGCAAAAGGAAGAGGTGCCCGTCGACCCGCGAAGCACCGGGGCGGGGTGAGGCGGACAGGCCGAAGGCCTCGACCAGCGCCCCCCTGTCGAACACCCGGCCCTCCTCGGGTGCGAGGGACTCGGGAGAACAGACACGAAGGAACCGGGCCAGGGGCTCGGCGCCGGCGGCAGGGCGGTCCGACACCTCTGGATTGTCCGAGCGCAAGACCCAGTCGCCTTCTCTGTGCACGAGGCGCTTGAGATAGTGTTCATGGGCGTCCTCGCTGGCCTCGCCGACGGCGACCAGGGCCACCTGTCCCTCCAGGGCCGCGAAGCCCTGGCCACGCGCCCAGCGGAGCAACACCCAATCCCCGTCTCGAATGGGGTTTTTCCCTCCGTCCATGGAGTCGCCGGCGGCCCGCACCGCGAAGAGCTCGGGGTCGGGCCGGACGCCGGGCAGGCTGACCCACTCCGCCTCGAGCTCCGCCTGCGCCGCGTTCTGTCGCCCCGCCGCCGCGCGGAGAGAAGGCCAGGCGCGCACCCGGCCGCGGGCGGGCAGCTCGATCCCCTCGGCCCGGACCGGCTCCATCCACCACCCGTCGGGAGAAGGGGAGAGTCGGACCCGAAAGCTCGTGCCCGACCGACTCGCGGCCTCCCCGAACCACCCGCGCAGCAGCGCCGGTAGGAGGTTCTGGTCGCGCCCGGGGCGGCGGGCCACGTTTACGGCGATGCTCACGAAGTTGAAGTGCCAGACCTCGCCATCGGGCAGTCGAACATCGGTCCAGCCGACGGGCAGGGCCTCTCTCGCCCGCCCATCCGGGAGCTTGAGAATCGGCCCCTGGCTGTTGTGAATGATCTTGATCTCGACCGCACCCGTGCTCGGATCGAAGGAGAGCCGCCGTCGGAGTTGGGCGAGGCGCAGATCCACGAGCTCCCGCGCCATCGCGATGAAGGTGCGGTCTCTCTCCTCGGGCAGCCGCACCTGGACTGTGACCCCGTGGGTGTCGATGCGGAGCCCGCCGCTCCACTCGGCGCGGGGTCGCCGATCAAAGGCCGCCCGCCACGCCTCGGGGCTGTCGAGCGCCCTCCGTTCGGCCTCGCTGAGCAGCGATTGAAGACGGACATCCGACTGCAGGCGCCGCCGCAGCCCCTCGATGAGCCGATCGAGGGGCACCGCGGAGCGGGTGTGCTCTCCTTCGAAGAGCTGTTCGAGCACGAGGGGCCGAAAGGGGCCTCGAAAAGGAGCGGCCTCGACCTCGGCGAGCCAGGCTCCAGCGGCGGCCAGCACGGCCTTCTCGGGCTCGGACAGGTCGCCCATCCCCTCGACGAAATGGAACCAGCTCCCATACCCGCGGCGCACCGTGGCGGGATTGAGCCCCCGCCGGAGGAGCTCTCCCGGGGTGGGTCGATCATCCCGCGCCACCCGCAGCTCCCGATAGACCCGCTCGAGCTCGTCGGCGCCGGCCTGCGGCAGGAAGAATCGAAGCAGATCGATGGCTTCGAGGTCGATGTGGACAGAGCAGCCCGGCGGGAGGGTGGCGGCCCGGTTTTCATAGAGGAAGGCATGGAGAGGGGTCGACAGGCCCCCGGCCCCTTCCCCCACGCCGCCTCCGAGACCGAGCACCGTGCGCAGGCGGTTGAGGAAGACGCGGTGGTTGCCCACGAAATCGATGACGGTCAGGATGGACTTGCCGGCGAGGGTGCGCAGGCCGCGGCCGAGCTGCTGGAGAAAGACCACCGGCGACTCGGTGGGCCGGAGCAGCACCACGCGGTCAATGCTGGGGCAGTCGATGCCTTCATTGAACAGGTCGACCGCACAAAGGGCGTCGAGGCGCCCCGCCGCGAGCGCCTCCAGGCCGGCCCCGCGGTCATGGGAGCCGGCGCCACTGTGCACGGCCTCGACGCGCACACCCTGGGCCTTCAACCAGTCGCGCGTGAACTCGGCGTGGGCGATGGACACGCAGAAGACAAGGCTTCGCTGGCCAGCCTGGGCAGGGTCTGTCCAGGCGCGCCAGAGGGTCTCCATGCGGGCCTGGGTCTCCACCCGCCGACTGAGCTCGGCCACGTCGAATCGACCGTTTTTCCACGGGAGGTTGGCGTAGTCTACCGTGTCCTTCAGGCCGAAGTACCGGAAGGGCACGAGCAGGCCGCGGGCGATGCCCAGCCCGAGGTCACACCGATAGACGAGGTTGTCGTCGAAGAGGGCCGCCACATCGCCGTCATCGGCGCGCTCCGGCGTGGCGGTCAGGCCGAGGAGGAAGCGCGGCCGCAGGTGGTCGAGGATGCGGCGATACGAACGCGCTGCGGCGTGGTGCACCTCGTCGACCACCACGCAGTCGAAGTCATCGGGCCGAAAGCCGTGGAGATGTTCGGGGCGGGACAGGGTCTGCACCGAGGCGAAGAGCAGCCGCCAGTCCCCAGTCGGTCGTTTCCCATCCCCGAGCCAGGCCACCCCGGCCTCAAAGCCGCAGGCCCGCAAGGTGCCCGCGGCCTGCTCCAGCAGCTCCCGCAGGTGGGCGAGCACGAGCACCCGCAGCGGGCGGCCGAGCTCCTTTTCAATCGCCAGGAGATCGAAGGCGGCGAGCCAGGTCTTTCCGAGGCCGGTGGCCAGCACCACGAGGGCATGGCCCACCCCGGCGGCCCGGCTTTGAGCCAGGGCGGCGAGGGCCTCCACCTGCACCGCGTTCGGGGTGACCGGGGGGCGCAAGCGCGGTGGCTCCTCGTCCAGATCGGCCCCAGGCGGCATCCCATCGGGGCCCTTGCCGAGCGTGGGGCGGGGCCGGCAGGCATAGGTGGCGATCCAGCCTTCGTCGATCGGGAGGGCCTCTGTCCAGAGGGCATCGAAGGCGGCTCCGATGCGGGCCCAGGCCTGCGGGTCGCGGGCGCGGTCCACGCGCAGGTTCCACTCGACCCCGTCGAGCAGGGCTGAACGCGAGAGGTTGCTGCTGCCGACGTAGGCGACCCCGAAGCCGGGGCCCTCGACCACCCAGGCCTTGGGGTGAAAAGACCGACGGATTCGGGCGGTCTCCACCACCCGTGTCTCCAGGCGACCGGGGAGGGGCTCTCCAGCCCCTTCACTGTCTCCCTCGTCGGCCCCTGCCTCGAGGGACCGGGACAGGTCGAGGAGCCGGGAAAGGGCCCGGGGCGAGGTGAGGTTGAGGTAGTCCCCGGTGAGGAGGCGCACCTGCCCGCCGCGGCGAAGGGCCGCTCGCAGCGGATCTTCCATGAGGTCAACGCCGCTGTCCCGCGTGAAGGCAGCGACAATGTCCACTCGAGCTGCACGATCGAGGATGGATCGCAGGGCGGGGAGCAGGGCATTTCGGGACTGGCCGTCGGTCAGGGGATTGGCGCGCCTTGGGAGGAGGGGGTCGTCTGCGTTCGCCGCGCGTGTGTCTTGACCCAAGGGGCTCGGGGTGGGCGCTGCAATCTGGTGGGGGATCAGATGGATATGGGCATGAGACGCGATCGGGCCGGGGTCCGGGTCGAGACTGGCCGCCACCGTGAAGGACAGTGCAGGATCCTCCTTCAGCAGTCGGGCCTTCAGCTCCTCGATGATCGCGAAGATCGCTGCGCGTTCCGCGGGGGTGGCCTGGTCGAGGGCGGAGATCCACCGAAGGGGAAAGACGAGGCAGTGGCCATCCGAGACCGGGTAGGGGGCGCGAACCGCAAAGGCGAGCGCATTCTGCGCAATCCAACAGGCGGGCGGCTGATCGGGCAACGGTCGACTCTCGGTGGCCGGACAGTGTGCCACACGGCGGGCTGGTTTCCGCCTCGGCATCGTCGATCTTCTTCGCGCCGCCCAGCGCTGCGCCCCAGCCCCACCGTCCTTCCTTCGGGGGATCGAGGGGTCGAGGCGGTTACAAGGCGACCGACCTGTGCAGGGGGTAGCCGCCCCGCCGAGGGCTCGACCCTCACCCGCCCACACGGCGTCAGTCCCCCCGATGCCCTGCATCCCACGCCCCAGCCGGGGTAAACCCCCAAATGTCTTCGACCTATGGCTTCGGTCCCTACCTGCTCGACGTCGACGAGCGGCGGCTCACGCGGGACGGCGCGCCCTGTGAGGTGCAGGGAAAGGTCCTGGACCTCTTCGCCGCCCTCGTCCAACGGCCCCGGGCAGCTCTGGACCCGTGAGGCCCTCCAGGCGCACCTCTGGCCTGGGGTCTTCGTCTCCGAAGACGCCTTGTTTCAGGTGGTGCGCAAGGCGCGCCGGGCCCTCGGCGACGCGCCCGACGCGCCGCGCTGGATCGAGACGGTGACCGGGCGGGGCTACCGCTTCATCGGCGCCCTCAGCCCCGCCGCCGCCGTGTCGCCGCCGTCGCCGGGAGCACGGCCCCCCGCGCGCCCCCTCCCGCCGGCCACCAGCTTCACCGGCCGCGAAGGCCTCATCGAGCCGCTCACCGCCGAGCTCCTCGCCCACGGCGGCCTGTGGACCCTGACCGGACCTGGGGGCGTGGGCAAGACCCGCCTCGCCTTGGAGCTGATCGAGCGTGTGCTGCGCGCCCTGCCCAGCGCCCCCGTGTTCTGCGCCCTCGAAGCGTGTACCGATCGGGCCGGCGTCCGGGAGGCGATCGGGCGGGCCATCGGCCTCGCCGCCCACGCCCTCGATCAGGCCGACGAGATCGTCGAGGAGCTCCGCGCGCGGGGCGACGTGGTCGTGGTGCTCGACAACGCCGAAGCTGTGGCAGTGGCCCTCGCCGAGGAGATCGCCGCGTGGCCCGCCGCGCTGCCGGCGGCTCGGATCGTCGTCACCAGCCGGGTGCGCCTCGGCCTGGGCGCCGAGCGGCTCGTCGATGTGCCGCCGCTTGCCTTGCCCCCCCTCGACGCCGATCTGGCCGGCCTCGCCAGCTTTGGCGCCTCGCGCCTCCTCCTGGAGCGGGCGCGGACCGGGGCCGGATACCGCCCTACCGAGGCCGACGCTGGCGCCCTCGCGGCCTTGGCGGAGCGCCTGGGGGGGCTCCCCCTCGCGCTGGAGCTGGTGGCGCCGCGCCTGCGCCTGTTGTCGGCCGCGCAGCTCCACGCGCGGATGGGCCGCCTCCTCGACGGGGTGGTCGGCAACGCGGCCGACCGCCCCAGCCGGCACCGCACCCTGCGCTCCGCGATCGCCACCTCCTGGGAGCTGCTCGACGAGGTCGACCGGCGCGCGCTCTGTGACCTCTCGGTCTTCGCCGGCCCCTTCTCGCTGGAGGCCGCCGAGGCCGTGATCGCGAGCGAGCCCGATCCGCTGGAGGTGCTTGAGCGCCTCGTCAACCACAGCCTCGTGCGGCGGGGAGAGGGCGCAGCACCCCTGCAGCTGCTCCCGAGCATCCGGGAGTACGCCGCCGAGCACGCTTCTGCGACGGCGGCCGCGCGCGACCGGATGACGGCCTGGTACACCCGCGACGACGCCTTCCCCGGGCCGGAGCACCAGGCGGCCCGCCAGGCCCAGGCCGAGCGCGCCAGCCTCGTGGCGGCCCTGGATCACGCCCTGGCGCGCTCGGATGGGCCGGCCGCTGCCGGTGTGGCGCTCAACCTCTGTCGCACGCTCCTCGCCCATGGGCCCCTCCGCGAGGCGGGCGAGCGGCTCCCGCAGGTGCGCGCCTTGTCTGGGGTGCCGTCCGCGCTGCGCGCGACCCTCGCGCTGCGCGAGGCGGAGGCGCGCGTGGATGGAGGCGCGGTGGAGGAGGCCTCGGCCCTCCTCGACGGGGCCGCCCTGCTCGTCGCCGACGACCCTGCCGGGCGCGCGGCGCTGGCCTGGACCCGCATCGGGGTGCTCCACCGCCGCGGCCTCGTGGAGGACGCCCTGGCCCTGGCCGACGCGGCCCTCGCCGACCCCCTGCTCTCCCCCGAAGATCGGGCGCGCTTCCTCCTGGGCCGGGCGCGGGCGATGGTGCTCGTCCACGGTCACTCTGAGGCGGCGAACAGCGCGCTCCATGCCTGCCTCGACCTCGCGGTGGCGAAGGACCTGCCCACCGTGCGGGCCTCCGCGCTCTACGAGCTCGGCCTGAACCTGCTCCTCGCGGGCGACCTCCGCGGCAGCCGCGACTGCCTGGAGCGCGCCCTGGCGTCGGCGCGGGCGGTGGCCGACGTCATGACCGAGGCCAAGGCCCGCGCCCGCCTCGGCCGCGTCCTGGTGCGTCTCGGCGAGACCGAGGCGGCCGAGGTCCACCTCGCGGCGGCGGTCCGCGCCTGTCGACAGACCGGCATCGTCGAGAGCCAGGGGGTGTGCGCCGAGAGCCTCGGCATCCTGGCGCTGCAACGCGGAGACTACGAGGCCGCGCTGGCCCGGTACCGGGAGGCCGTCGCCTTTCACAGCCTCTCGGGGCACACCCACCTCTACGCGGTCGTCCGCGGCAACCTCGGCACCCTCCTCGCCCAGATGGGGCGCTACGACGAGGCGCGCGTGGAGCTCACCGCCGCCCTGGAGCAGCACGAGGCGCGCGGACGCAGCCCGGGGCATGTGCTCGGGACCCTCGGCCTCATCGACACCCGCCTCGGCGACGTCGAGGCGGCGCGCCTCCACCTGGGCGCGGCCGTGCGGGCCCACGATGCCGATGGCAACCGCCGATCCGCGGCGCGTGCGCGCGCCGGACTGGCGGCCGCCGAGCTCGACGCGGGAAAGCTCGAAGAGGCCGAGCGGCTGGCGGCGGAGGCGGTCCGCGTCTTGCGGGCCTGTGAGGATCGCGACGGCCTCGGGCAGGCCCTTGGGATCGCCGGGTGGATCGCCGGCTTCGCCGGCCGGTCCCACGCGCACCTCTACGACGAGGCCGAGGGCCTGTTGGGAGATGCCGGCCTGCTCGGCTCCCTCGCGAACAGTCGGGGTACGCGCGCCTGGGTCGCCGTGCGGCGCGGCGA
>JBEIQK010000682.1:0-3635 GCA_040376505.1 Alphaproteobacteria bacterium
CTGTCGACCCAGCGCATGGCCTCGATGGAGAGCGACATGGTGGCCGCCCACCGCGGCGGTCCCTTGCCCACCGACCCCCTCTCCTTCGCCGAAGACCTCGCCGCCTTCATCGAGAGCCAGGCCGCCTGCTCGACGGTGGTGGAGGACGGCGACACGGTCACCGTGGACTTTGGCGACGTGAACGATGACTGCACCTACCAGGGCCACACCTACGGCGGCGTCATGGTGGCCACCATCGCCGAGAGCGAGGGCGTGCTGATCGCCACCCTGCAGCTCGACGGCCTGACCGACGGCATCGCCACCCTCACCGGCGAGGTCTACATCGATCTGGCCGAGAGCAAGCGCCTCATCGCGAGCGACGTGCACATCTCGATGGCCGGCGGCTGCCTCGGGGGCGAGCGGGCCGAGCACGCCGAAGACGAGGGTGCCCGCGACGATCGGCGCGGCCCGCCCCCCGAGGGTGAAGAGGGCCAGCGCCACGGCCCGCCCCCCGGCCCGCCGCCCGAGTCCGACGTGGTGGGCGAGCGCGTCCAGGTTGCCCTCGACGGCAGCTTTGAGATCGGTGTGATCGAGAACGGCAGCCGCACGATGTCGGCCGAGGGCGGTGACGCCGAGATCACCACCGTCGATCTGGCTACCCGGGCCGGTGAGATCATCCCCGAGTCGGGCTCGATCACGATGGTGGGGCCCCCCGGCACGATGACCATCTCCTTCGCCCGCATCGACGCCGACACCATCGAGGTCACCCTCGACGGACCGCGCGGCGAGGAGATCATCGCGGTGGACCCGGTCAGCGGCGAGGCGCAGTAGGCGCCGCCCCCTGGGGGTAGGCGGCGGAGATCTGGGCCCAGTGCCCCGTCACCGCCGCCTCGGCTGCGGCGCGATCAAAGCCAACCTCGTCGATCTGGTTGTGCCGCTCGGCCGGATCGGCGAGGAGGTTGTAGCGCTCGTCGCTCGACCATCCAAAGCGGTGGACATAGCGCCAGTCGCCCTGTCTCATCCCCGCGCACCGGCGCTCGTACCAGCAGTGAAAAAACAGAGGCCGGTTGGGATCCAGGTCGGGGGAGAAGACCGAGACCCCCGGCATCGCCCCGGAGACGAGGTCGACGCCGAGCAGATCGAGGGCGGTGGGCAGCAGGTCAACCTGAGAGACCGGCCGCTCGATGCGCTGCGGTGGCCGGCCGGGGTCGACGATCACAAAGGGGATGTGCAAGGCCTCGCTGTAGGGCACGTTGTCGTGCTCGTTGCGGCCGTGTTCGCCAAAGCCCTCTCCATGATCGCCGAGCACCATCACCACGGTGTTCTGGTCGAGGCCGCGCTCGCGCAGCAGGTCGAAGAGGGCCCGCAGAAAGCCATCGACATAGGCCACCGCGTTGAGGTAGCGGTCATGGGCCTCGTAGGCGGGGTCGAATTCCTGCTGGGGGTGTCCTGGCAGGCGCAGGTAGTCGTGGTGGGCGGCGTTGGTGAGCAGCGCCAGGAAGAAGGGCCCCTGCCGTGGACGGTCGAGCAGCGCGGCGATCGGCCCCAGCGCGACGCGGTCTTCGACGCCAAAGTAATTCGCCGGGGCAAAGCCCGTCGCGTCCATCATGTCGCCGGTGACAAAGCGCGAGAACCCCATGCGGTCGATGAGCTGGTAGCGCGATTCAAAGCGCCCTGAGGCCACCTGAACATAAGCGTTGTCATAGCCGAGGGGGCCCAGCAGCCCGGCGAGGCAGGGGCTCGGGATCCAGTCCAACTCGGGCAGGCGGGTGGTGGGCGCGGGGTAGACGCCACAGAGGGTCGAGACCAGGGCCTTGCTGGTGTGCGGCAGGGGCACCTGGGCGGCGACCAGCTCGGTGTTCTCGCGGGCGAGGGCCGCCAGAAAGGGGGTGGTGGCGGGCCCGCGGGGGCTGAGGGAGGTGGCGTCGTAGCCGGTGCTCTCGAGCAGGATCACCAGCAGGTTGCGCCGGGGTGCCGCCGGATCGCGCAGGGCCGCCCGGGCGTCGGCCGAGGGGGGCGGCGGGCCTGCAGGGGCCGCTTCGGGGGGCGACCCCTCCCAAAGGGCCCACAGGGGCTCGGTCGCCAGCTCGCGGTCGCGGGCACCCCAGGGCAGCAGGGCGCTCATGAACAGTCCAAGGGCCATCATCAGCAGGCCGAGGGCGACCGGCCGGGCCGGCGCCGGGCCGCGCACCCAGCGCTCGGGCAGGAGGTGGGGCAGCGTGAGCGGCAGGAGGGTGAGCCCCACGAGGCCGACGATCCGCTCGGCGTTCAGCTCGCTTTGGAGGATGACCAGCACCTCGCCGGCGTGGCGGAGCGCATAGGCCACCACCGAGCCCGGCAGGGGCGAGCCCGTGGTGGCGGCGAAGGCCTGGGCGACCACGCCGTGCAGGCCCATCAAGGCCCAGCCCAACTGGCTGATCGCCAGTCCCCATCGCCCAAAGCACCGAAGCAGCACCAACGATGCGCCCAGGCCCGCCCCCACCAGCAGCGGGCCGCCAGCCATCGTGCAGAACCAGTCGAGGAGGCCGCTCGGGCGACGCTGCTCGGCGAGGCCGCTGATCCACAGCAGGCGCGCCGCGAAGAGGCCGAGCCCCACGGGGAGCGCGGCGCCCAGCGCCAGCCGGCGGATCATGGGTCGCTGCGGCCCAGGCGGGCGACAAAGGCGGCGTCGCGCTCCAGATCGTCATTGGGGGTGATCAGCACCCGCCGGGCCTCGATCCACAGCGCGGTGACCACCTCATCCTCCAGCGCATCAAACTGGGCGATCTGTGCATCGACATAGGCCGGGTAGTCGGTGAAGACCGCCCCGGCGGCGGCGAGGCGGGCCATCAGGGCCGGGTCCCAGGTGATCAGGTAGGCCTGCACGCCCTCCCCGAGGTCGACGTGCAGATGTTTGGGGTGGGGCTCCAGGCCGGTGCGAAAGTCCACCCGCAGCTGCACCTTGCGGGCGGCGAGGTAGCCGGGCGGCGGATCTTTGTCATGGCCGGCCCAGCGATTGGGCCCCACCGGCTGCCGGGCGATGACCGCGTCGGTGAGGCCGGTGGCCGCCTCAATCGCGAGGTCGGCGTTGGCGTGGTAGGCCAGCATCGCCTGGCCTCCGTAGATGACCAGCCGGAGAGGCACCGGCCCGGCCAGCTCCCGCAGGCGCGCGCCCAGGGCCTCGGACTGGGACAGGGCCGAGCGCGGGTAGAAGCGGCGCTCGTCGGCGATGCCGTAGAGGTGCTCCCCAGCGAGGAGGGGCCCCGGCAGCGTGCCGAAGAGGGGGGAGAGGGCGAGGCCCAAGGCCACCAGTCCGCCGGCCCGCCCGAGCGGCAGCCGCGGCAGCAGGCCCTCCAAGGCGAGGAGAACAAAAGGCACCGCAGGTAAACAAAGGCGCCCAAACATGAAGTCGCCGCCCACCCGCGCCAGGGGCAGCAGACAGAGCAGCGCCGCTCCCAGAAAGAGCAGGGGGCCGCGCCCTTCGCTCAATCCCGGCGCGCGCGGGGTGCCGCTGCGCAGGCTCATCAGCCCGGCGCCGAGGGCCGCCAGCAGCCCGATGCCGACGAGAGGGGCGCTGGCGAAGAAGAGGCCGATGTAGCGCAGCCCCTGACTCCACCACGAGGCCGTGGCCTCCTTGGCGTAGAAGGTGTTGGGCACCAGATCGCCGTAGAATTGCA
>JBEIQK010000726.1:0-3358 GCA_040376505.1 Alphaproteobacteria bacterium
ACCACCGTCGCCCTCAACGGCGACAACACCGGCGAAGGCTACGACGACCTCGCCATCGGCGTGCCCGGCTACACCGGCGCCGCCACCGATGGCGGCGGCGTCTTCCTCTTCAACGGCATCGGGCTCTAAGCAACGAAGATCCTCCCGGCGCGCTCTGGGCTGGTCAAGGGCGCGCCGGATGCGCTGCCTTGAAACGAAGCGGCGCCGGTGGTATCGGGGCCTGCCCGTAGGAAGCCCCGATGACCGCCCCCGAACCCCTCGTGTTGACCGAGGCCGCCGCCCAGGTGTGGCGACAGCTCGCGACACAAGGCCCCGCCGACACCGCCGCGCTGATCGCCGCCACCGGCCTCGATCAGGCCCTCATCGCCCTCGTCGCCCATGAGGGCAGCGCCGGCGGGTGGATCGCTGTCGCCGAGCAGCCCCGCGATGAGCTCGACCCCGCCGATGTCTCCGCCCTGTTGACCCTCGGCCTGCCCGAGCGCCGCGGCGCGGCCCTCCTCGACGCCGCCGGCGGCCTGCTCCCCGCCGCCGCCTTCGTCGACCTCTGCAAGCAGCACAACCTCGCGATGAACGAAGTGCTCAAGTGGGGGGCCCACAAGGGCTGGCTCGCCCGCGAGAAGGCCGACGGCGGGCCCGTCGTGCGCCTCTCGGAGGCCGGCCGCCGGGCGCACAGCACCCCCAGCGACGATGAGAAGGCCCTCACCCAGGCCCTCGCCGGCACCCGCTTCCTGGACGAGATGGTCGACATCGACGTCAACCTCGCCCGCGTCTGGCTCACCGGCCGCAATGACCTCGGCAAGCTGCGCCCCCGCACCCGCCGGGTCCTCTCGCTCACCCCGTCGGGGGCGGCCGCCTGGGAGGCCGGACCCCGCGTGAAGCGCGAGCGCAACGCGCTCACCAGCGAAGACCTCAAGAGCGGCGCCTGGCGCGACATCACCCTGCGCCCCTACGACGTCACCCTGCCGGCCCGCACCGAATTCCCCGCGAAGGTGCACCCGGTCCGCAAGATCATCGAGCTCACCCGGCGCAGCTTCTTGGAGCTCGGCTTCACCGAGGTGGCCAGCCCCAACGTCGAGTGCGCCTTCTGGAACTTCGACGCCCTCTTCCAGCCCCAGGACCACCCGGCGCGGGAGATGCAGGACACCTTCTACATGGCCGAGCCGGCCCTGGCCGACCTGCCGCCGGGCGATGTGGTGCGCCGCGTGCAGGCCGCCCACGAAAACGGCGGCGAGACCGGCAGCACCGGTTGGGGCTACCGCTGGAGCCCAGAGCGGGCGCGGGCCACCGTGCTGCGCACCCACACCACCGCCAGCACCATCCGGGCCCTGGCCGCCAACCCGAATGCCCCCCGCAAGGCCTTCTGTGTGGGCTGGACCTTTCGCAACGAGACGCTGTCGTACAAGCACCTGCCAGTCTTCCATCAGGTCGACGGCATCGTCATCGACGAGCACGCCAGCCTCGCCACCCTGCTTGGCATCCTGACGGCCTTCTACAAAAAGATGGGCTTTGACAAGGTGCAGTTCAAGCCGGCCTTCTACCCCTACACCGAGCCCAGCGTCGACGTCATGGTCTACATGGAGAGCCGCAAAAAGTGGCTGGAGATGGGCGGCTCCGGCATCTTTCGCCCTGAGGTCACCGAGCCCCTGGGCTGCAAGCACCCGGTCCTGGCCTGGGGTCTTGGAATTGAACGTCTGGCCATGATCCGCTATGGCTTCACCGACATCCGCCAGCTCTACCAGGGCGGACTGTCCACCGTGGAGGGGGTGCCCCTGTGCCGATAATCAGCGTCGACGCGGCGCGGCTCAACGGGCTGCTGCAGCGCACCTACACCCCCGAAGCCCTGGGCTACGCCCTCGAACAGATCGGCTGTGATGTCGACGAGGTGGTCGATCTCGACCAGCTCCGCTGCCCGGCCTGCGGCACCGTCGTCGAGGCCGGCCTGGGGGCCGACGCCGTGCGGCTCTGCCCGGTCTGCGGCCACAGCCAGGACGAGGCCTTCCCCAAGCTCGGCACCGTCACCACCATCCGCCTCGATCTCCTCGCCGCGCGGCCGGATCTCTTCGACCTCGGCGGGCTGGCGCGGGCCCTGCGCGGCTACCTGGGCGAGATCGAGGGCCTGCCACGCTACGTCGCACGTCCGGCCACCAAAACGGTCACCGTCGACGCCGCCCTGGCCGAGGAGGCCAGCTACCGGCCCTTCATCGCCGCCGCGGTCGTTCACATGCCCGCCCTCGACGACGCCACCGTCACGGCGCTGATGAAGGTGCAGGAGAGCCTGCACTGGGGCGTGGGCCGCGACCGCAAGCTGGCCAGCATCGGCGTCTACCGCCTCGATGCCGTCACCTTTCCGGTGGCCTACACCACGATCGATCCCCAGACCGACCGCTTCGCCCCCCTTGGCAACCCTGACACCTGGATGTCGGGGGCCGAGATCCTCACGGATCACCCCAAAGGTGTGGACTACGCCCACCTCCTCGCCAGGCACAGCCGCTACCCGGCCTTGATCGATGCCACCGGTCAGGTGCTGTCGATGCCGCCGATCATCAATGGCGACGCCAGCAAGGTGAGGGCCGGCACCACCGGACTGTTCATCGACGTCACCGGCGTGTCGCAGGCCGCCGTCGACAACACCCTGCAGGTGCTGGTCTGTTCGCTCCAAGAGCTCGGCGGCGAGATCGAGGCCATCGAGATCCAGGAGGCCAGCGGCGCTGCCCGCAGCAGCCCCGACCTCACCCCCCGCAGCCATGTCGTCGAGCTGGAGCGGGCCCGCCGCTGGCTCGGCCTGCCCCTCGACGCCAACAGCCTGATGGCGGCGCTGCGCCGGATGCGCCTCGACGTCGAACCCATCGACGACGAACAGACCCGCTTTACAGTCACCGCCCCGCCCTACCGCAGCGATGTGCGGCATATGGTCGATCTCCTCGAAGATGTGGCGATTGGCTATGGCTACCCCAACATCGTCCCGGCCATGGTGCCGAGCATGACCATCAGCGCGCCGCGGCCCGAAGAGGTGCGCAGCGAGCACGCGCGGCAGGCCCTCTTCGGCCTCGGCTACACCGAGATCATGAGCCTGCCGCTGACCACCGAAGAAGAGCACTACGGGCGCTTTAAGATGGAGGTGCCGCCCCACGCGCGCATCGCCAACCCGAAGATCAAGGCCCTGACGGTGCTGCGCAGCCACCTGATGACCGGCGTGATGAGCGGCCTCACCGAGAACAAGCGGCGGCCGATGCCGATCTGCCTGTTCGAGATGGACAATGTCACCATGCTGGACCCGGCCGGCACCAACGGCACCCGCGACGAGCGGCGCCTCTGCTTCGTCGAGATGGGGCCGGAGGCCGGCTTCTCCGGCGCCCGC
>JBEIQK010000574.1:0-4349 GCA_040376505.1 Alphaproteobacteria bacterium
ACGGCGACCGCCCCGAGCGCGATGAGCTCGGCCTCGGCCTTGAGGTCGCGCACCACGGCGATCGCCCGCAGCCCACGGCGGCGCGCCAGTCCGAGGATGAGCCGGCAGACCGCCGAGGTGCCCGCGTTCAGCGCCACGGTGGCGCCGGCCGGCACCCCTTCGAGGAGCCCGGCGGCGGTGAAGGGATTGACGCAGATCATCGCGGCCTGCTCGATGTCCAAACCTTCGGGGAGGGGCAGCACATCGTCGTCGTGCAGCGCCATCTGCTCTGTCCAGGTACCGCCGCGCGGGATGGCCACGAGCTGGCCCACCGAGAGACGGCTGCCGGGCCCTGCCGCGATCACCCGGCCCGCCCCCTCAATGCCCACCGGCGCGGGCAGCGAGGGGGTGAAGACATGCCGCCCCGTCAGCAGCAGCAGGTCGGCGGGGTTGATCGGCCGGGCCAGCACGGCCACCACCACCCCCGCCTCAGGGCAGGCCGGCTCGGGCTCGGCGCGCACCGAGACCGTGTCGGCGGGATGAGTGGCGGGACCTGTGTAGTAGACGCGCAGCATGGCCGATCCTCCGACTCAAAACTTAGCGGGAGACAGGGTAGTCAGCGAGGGCGGTGGGGCGGCCGGACTCCTGGCACATGTCGGTGACCCGCGCGCCGAAGTACAGGTCGTCACCCTCGACCTTGACGATGTCGAACTCCACGGGGCACTCGGCGATGGGGTGCGCCACGCCGATGCAGCCGGTCTCGGTGACGTCCTGGCCCACGCCCACCTCCCACGCACCGCTGGCGCAGCCGGACTGCTCAAAGACGGTCGCCAGATCCTCGACCAGCGGGGTCCAGACGTTGGTGGTGAAGGCGAAGTCGCCGTTGGTCGCCCCCTCCACCGAGGCCGCGCCGCCCAGGGTGTAGGGGCCCTCAATGGCCGAGGTGAACAGTCCATAAGTACAGTCGGCATCGCCATAGATCGTGAGGTCAAGCGACCAGCGGCTGTCGGTCAGCGAGAAGGACCGGGTGAGGTAGTTCTGGCCGCCATTGCCATCATCATAGGCCTCGCAGCCCGTCGAGCTCCAGACCCCCACCAGGTCGGCGCCCGTAAGCAGCCCGTCGTCCACCGTGTTGTCGCTGCTGGTGTCGTCGATGACGGTGCTGCCGCCTGTGTCATCGGCGGCGTCCTTGTTTCCGCAAGCAAAGAGGGGAAGGGTCAGCGACAGAAGCAGGCAGGAACGGATCATCGGTCTCTCCTTAGGGGCGCAGCGGCGCCGCGTTGAACCCTTAGGCGACTGGCCGGGCTCCGGGCAGGGAGATACCGCGCATATCAGTCATGAGCCATTTCGATGGGAGCCGCCATGCGCCTGGAAGACGTCGCCCGCCTCGACCTGAACCGCCTCGTGGTGCTGGCGATCCTCCTGGAAGAGGGCGGCGTCTCGCGCGCCGCCCGTCGACTGGGTCGCACTCAGTCGGCGGTGAGCCACACCCTCGCCGAGCTGCGTCGTGACCTCGGTGATGAGCTGCTGGTGCGCGTGGGCGCTGGCTTTGTGCCCACTCCCTTCGCGAGATCCCTCCAAGAGGAGCTGCGGCCGACCCTGGAAGAGTTGGGCGCCCTCACCCGGCGGGACAGCTTTGATCCCCAGACCGCCGAGCGGACCTTTCGGGTGGGCTGGAGCGGCTACCTCCAGCTGGTGATTGGACACGCCTGGCTGCCCGCTTTGCGCGCCGCCGCCCCCGGCGTCGACCTGGAGACCTACGCCACCACGTCGGGCGGGCCCAACCCGCTGCTGGCCGATGGCACCCTCGATCTGAGCTTTGACGTCGGCCTCGCCGAGTTCGGCAACCTGCGGAGCCGGCTGCTCTTCGAAGATGAGCTGGTCACGCTGGTGGGCGCCCAGGTGCCCCTGCAGGGCCCCCTCACCCTCGAGACCTTCGTCGCCACGCCGCACGTCCTGGTCGCACCCCAGGGGGGGCCCAACGGCCCGGTGGACCGCGCCCTGTCCTCCCTTGGGCTGCGCCGGCGGGTGGCGATCCGCCTGTCGCACTTCATCGGTGTGGTCGAGCTGGTGCGCGACTCGGCGATGATCACCACCCTGCCACGGCGCCTGCTCCAGGCTCTGGGCGCCCCGCCGGCCCTCCTGCACCCAGCGCCGGTCGCGCTGGCGCCGCTGCGCGTCCGCGCGGTCTGGCACTCCCGCGTACAAGGCGATCCCGGCGTGGCCTGGCTGCGACAGTCGCTGGTCGACGCCATGGCCGGCCTGACCCGCGCGGGCGGTTGAGCTGGACATGGGCAGGTCGGCCCGCCCCCACCCAGGGGACAGGCCCTTCCGCTTCGGGTAGGCTGCCCCCTGGCCGAAGGCGAAGGCCCATCGCGCACCGCCACCGCCGCACGCTCGGCATGAGGCGGAAGGAGGATTCGTGATCGACATGTACGGGGTGACCACCCCGACCCCCGGACCCTCGCCTTGTCGGGCTCCTCCGACATACGACGCGGCGGAGACCTCAATGCGGGCGGCGCGCTCGCACCGGAGCTCGCCATGAAGGTCCACCACGCCGCCCTCATCGCCGCCCTGATTTCCTGCAAAGACGAGGGGGTCGCGCCGCCGCCCGCGCCGGCTCCGGCTGCGCCCGCTCCACCTGCGCCGATCGCCGAGGTGGACCTGCCCTGGGACCCTGCCCAGTCCCCCGCCGAGGTCGCCGCGGCCCGCGCTGCCCTGCCCACCCTCGTCGGCGAGCCGCTGGCCGCGCTCTGTTTTGTCGAATCCAAGGTCTGTTACCTGCTCGATCCCGACGGCGGCTTTCGCATTCAGGCTGCCGATGGGCGGGTCCTGGCCGAGCCCCTGCGCAGCAAGAGCCACCCGGGGGTCACGCATCTGCCGGCCACCACCATGCAAGAGGCCGTGGCCCTCGTCGACGCCGCAGCCCTTGGGCCCGATGCAGTCTCGCTGGTGCGCGTTACGGCCGGCCCACCACCTTCGGGAAAGGTGCGCTACCAGACGGTGGCCTGGGTGCTGCGCTCCAAGGGCGAGCCGCGCGTGATCCTGGCCCAGGTCGTGCCCGGCTTGCCCCAGACCCACGGCCCCCTCGAAGGCCTCGCGCGCTTCTTCGGCGACCAGCTCCTCGGGGACTGGATGAACGAGTAGGCCGAGGACGAGAGGCCGCGGGTGGGATACGGCACCGCCCGTCGCGGCCCCCCTACGCCCCGCCCGAGGAACCGATGCGAGGTCTCCCCCCACTCCTCCTCTTCGCCCTGGCCTGCGCCTCCGACGAGAAGGCGCCCGCCGCCTGCGTCGAGGGCGACCCCGACGCGCCGCTCTCCTGCAGCGTGGCGACCCAGTCGCCCGAGCACTATGTCGAGGCGGCCGAGGGCTACTTTGACACCATGGACAGTCGGGTTCCGCTGGAATTCCCCGCCTACAGCGAGCGGGTGGTGCGCTGGGAGTGGCCGCCCTGGCTCAAGCTCACCGCCTACACCCGCGAGGTCATCGAGCTCTCCGACACGGTGCTGCGCACGGTCTACCCCTCGGTGGTGGACGATCGCGACTGCCGCGCCTTCTCCACCCCGCCCTTCGCCCGCTGCCGCGTCTCCTTTCGCTACGAGGCCCACGACAACCTGCCGTGCCCGATCTACGAGGAGTTCGCCTTCAACGAGGCCGGCGAGATCACCTGGATCGAGGCCTGGTCAGACCAGCCGGAGCTCCTCCCCCTCGATCCCGACGCAGACGCCTGGGCTGAGGATCCGGACTTTCCGCGCCTCGCCGCCCGCATTCCCGGCCTGGGGAGCGCCACGGGCTGGATCGATCCCCAGGGTGAGGCCTTGCAAAGGATCGCCGAATCCGACACAGAGGTGGCGGACTTCGTGCGGCGCACCGAGGACTTCGCCGGAACCTGGGCCGCCGAGTCAGCGGCGGCGGGCGAGGAGATGTGGCCCGTGGGCTGCGGCTGGTAGGGGGTCGGCGGTCGCCCCCACCGCCGCGCCGTCGGAGGGGGCGGCGGCATCGGCGACGGAATCAGCGCACACGAAGGCCCGGAGACCGCTTCGAGGCGCCGACAGCGTCGCCTCCGCGCGCGTCCTGCGTCGCCCTGGGGTGAAGGGCAAGCCGCCTGCGCCAGACCGCCCCACTTGCGGTATCCTGGCCCTGCCTCTCGCCAGGACCGCCGATGTCTACGCCCCCGCTGTGTCGCCCCTCGCTGCTGCTCCTCCTGCTGACGGCCTGCGAGAGCGGCAAGGCGCGGATCCTGGGAATCGAGCCCGACGCGCCCTCGCCGGACTCTGGCGAGACCGACAGCGGCGAGCCACCCGCCCCCCCGGCGGGGGAAGGGCCCGAGACGCTCCCCTCGGCCAACGCCCTCTGGCTGCGCGACG
>JBEIQK010000684.1:0-3625 GCA_040376505.1 Alphaproteobacteria bacterium
AGCAGCGAGAGGTTGGCGGTGCGCACCGGCAGGGTCAGCACCCAGACCCGCTTGCCGAGCATCCGCCCGGTGGCGCGCAGCATGTCGGCGTAGGTGACCACATCGGGCCCGCCGATGTCGTAGGCGCGGCCGGCCAGATCGGGGTGGGCGATGGCGAAGGTGAGCAGCGCGGTGACGTCGGTGAGTGCGATGGGCTGGGAGACCGTGCGCGACCAGCGCGGCGCCACCATCACCGGCAGGCGGCGCACGAGGCGCTCCATCATCTCGAAGGAGGAGCCCCCCGCGCCGATCACGAGCCCCGCGCGCAGGGTGGTGACCGGCACGCCATGGGAGGCCAGGGTCTCTTCGACCTCCAGCCGACTGGCCAGGTGGCGAGACAGATGGCGCCGGTCGGCCGGCAACAGACCGCCCAGGTAGACGATGTGCCGAATCCCCTGGCGGGCCGCGGCCCGGGCGAAGTTGTCGGCGCAGAGCAGATCGAGGTCGTCGAAGCGGGCCTGGGTGAGCCGGGCTTGGGGCTGCATCGAGTGGACGAGGTAGACCGCAATCGAGGCGCCCTGGAGCGCCGCCTCGGCCTCCCGGAGGTTGAACAGATCGCAGCGCCGCCACTGCACGCGGCCGTCCGCCCCCGCCGGCGCGCCGCCGCGCCCCAGCGCGATGACGGTGTGGTCCTCCACCAGCAAGGGCAGAAGGGCCCGGCCGATGAAGCCGGTGGCGCCGGCCACCACCACGGTGGGCCGCCTGAGGTCGCCCGCGGGTGCGCTCATGACCGGGCGCGCAGGGTGCCGAGCCCGCCGTCCACGCCGAATTCCTGGCCGGTGATCCAGCCCTGTTCGGGGGCCAGGAGGAAGGCGATCATCCGCGCCACCTCCTCGGGCTCGCCGATGCGGCCGAGCGCGTGCATCGCCGCGCTGGCCCGCAGGCTGGGCTCGTGATCGACGATGCGCGCCGCCAGGGGCGTGCGCACGAGCCCCGGAGACACGACGTTCACCCGCACCCCTCGCGAGGCATAGGTGGCCGCGGCGCTGCGGGCGAGGCCCAACACGCCGGCCTTGGCCGCCGCCACCGCCTCGTGATTGGGCAGGCCGATGCGCGCCGCCGCCGACGAGACCAGCACCACCGACCCGCCGCCCCGCGACAGGATCGGCGCCGCCGCCCGCAGCACCGAGAAGGCCGTGGTGAGGTTGGCGGCGAGCACCTGCTCCCACTCGGTCGCCGAGGTCTGGTGGGCGGCCTTCAGCAGGATCGAGCCCGCGAGGTTTACCACCCCATCGAGGCGCCCGAAGTACGACCGGGCCTGCTCCGCGGCGGCGGCGGTGGCGGCGAAGTCGCGGGCGTCGAGGGGGATCGGCAGGCCGTCGACGGCCGCGGCGAGGGCTTCGAGGGGTTCGGCGCTGCGGCCGGCCAGGGCGAGGCGGGCGCCCTGTTGGTGGAGTTGGGCGCAGAGGCGGGCGCCAATTCCGCCGGCGGCGCCGACGATGAAGTACACGGGTTGGTCGGACATGGGGGCTCCCGCTTCGCCACGCGCCTTCCGGAGCCGCGGGCTCGTGTGGCCCGGCTACCCCAGGCCGGGGACGACGGAACCCAAGCCAAGGGCGCCCGAACAAAAAGGCCAGCCCCGCTCCGGGGCCAGCCGCCCCCTCCTGCTCCGATTCGCCGCCTGCGCCGCCCGGACTTCAGCCCCCTCGCTGCGCCGCCGCTTGACGGGCGAGCCAGGCCCGCAGGGTGGCGTGGCGAAAGACCCAACCTCCGCCGACGCGCCGCAGCAGGCCGCGCTCGGCCAGGGCCTCCGCCCAGTCACCGAGCGCCAGCGGCAAGGGTGTACAGAGGGCCAACGCCCCCCGCAGGCCCAGGTGCAGGGCCGGCGCCAGCATTCCGGTGATGAAGAGGCTCGTGACCATCGCGCTCGTGCCCATCGTCAGCGCCCAGGCCCGCGCCGGGTCGGGGTGGGTGTGGTACATCGAGCCGGCCTCGGCCAGGGGGGCGGCGAAGGGCAGCACAAAGTAGCCCACCGGCGCCCCGATGATGAGGCCGATCAGCGGCGCCACGCGCAGGCTCGTGCGGGCCGACTCCCAAAGGCCGCTGCCCGGCGTGGCCCGCCGCTCCCGACCGGCCGGCACGAGGCCGATCACCGACACCCCCAGCAGCCCCGTGGCCAGTCCCAGGATCAGATCGGCCCAGAGGTCATAAAACAGTCCGTGCAGGCCGCCGGTCACCAGCCCAAGGGCCAGAAGCCGGGGGATCCACTGGCGCACCCGCGCCCAACTCCAGCCCATCCGCTCCATCGGCGCCACCCAGGCTCCGCCGTGGATGACCAGGGCGGCGGTGGGCGCCAGCAGCCCAAAGAAGAGGCCCGAGGCCCAGGGGAGCTGCGCCAGTCGACTGGCTCCCAGGTTGACCCCCAGCGACAGGAGGTAGACCGGCCCCAGGCCGAAGATGTAGGCGATCCGGCGGGCCCCGGGCCCGGGGAGCCAGCCCACCTGCATGTCTTCGAGCCAGAGGCCCGACACACCCGCCCCCTCCAGCAGGGCCGCCAGGGCCTGTACCTGAACGGTCAGCCGCCCGCGGGCCGGCCCCACCACCGCCGGCGGCCGGTCCAGCGCGTGATCGAGGGCCCGGGCGTAGAGCCGCTCGCGCAGATCCCCCTGCCCGGCCGCCGGGGCTTCGGCCGGCAGCTCGAGGAAGAGCGAGAGCAGCAGCGGGCTGCGCAGGGCCTCGGCCAGGGCGGGATCCTCGTGAATCCAGGCCCGCCGCGCCGCGCTGACCCCTGCCCGCAGCAAGGCGCCCTCGATGGTCTCGTCGCCCAGGCTGCCCAGGCGCAGGGCGGCGTCGTGGCGGGGGCGCGGGTTCAGGGCCATCCAGGCGTCTTCGCGGCAGGTGAGCAGGCAGGCGAAGGGCCGCGGGGTGGCGTCGAGGAGGGCGACGCAGCGGGCCCGATCGGCCGGCGGCACCTCATCGAGGCCATCGAGGAGCAAGGCCAGCGCGCCCGCGGCGATCCAGGCCTCCACCTGATCGCGGGGCAGGGCGTAGCGGGCGACCAGCTCCTGCTGCACCCAACTCGGCAGATCGGCGGCGCGGGTCGACAGGCTCGACAAGGGCAGCACCACCGGCAGCGGCGCCTCGGGATCGGAGCGGGCGGCCTGGAGCAGGGCCTCGGCCACCGCCAGCAGGCGCAGGGTCTTGCCGCCGCCCGGCGCCCCCACCAGCGCCACTCGAGCGCCCAGGCGGGTGAGGGCCTCGGCGATCGCGGCGGCGCCGCCATCCCCGAGGTCGAGGCCGCCGGGACCCACCGCGCCGATGGGCTCGGTCCGCAGGGGCAGCTCGCCAGCCGCACCCAGGACCCGCTCCCGCAGGGGCTCGATCCACATCCGCGCCACCCGACCGAGCAGCACCTCCCGGGCCCGCGCCTCGGGGGTGGGCGGCCCCACCGCCCGGACCGGCTCCCGCGGGGTGGCGGCGGCGTCGAGGGCCCCGACGAGGGCGTCGAGGGAGTCGAAGCGCAGCGCCGGATCGGCCGCGCCGGCCCGGGCGAGGACCCGGCGCAGGGCGTTCGGCGGCGCGTCGGGGGCCCCGCCCAGGGCGAGGCGCAACGAGACGGCCACGGCGTACTGATCGCTGCGCTCCG
>JBEIQK010000326.1:0-6862 GCA_040376505.1 Alphaproteobacteria bacterium
ACGACAACGAGTGGGGCTTCTCCAACCGCATGGTCGAGCTGCTCGTCCGCGTCGCCCGGCTGGAGAAGTGATGAGCGCCATCCCTTCTGTCACCCAACTCGATCTCGATGGCGACCGCGTCCTGCTGCGGGTCGACTACAACGTGCCCATGGAGGGCGGCAAGATCACGGATGACACGCGCATCCAGGCGACCCTGCCGACCATCCGCTACCTGCGCGAAAAGCGCTGCCGCATCGTCATCGCCAGCCATATGGGCCGCCCCAAAGGCAAGCGCGACCAGAAGCTGAGCCTGGAGCCGGCGGCGGCCCGCCTCGCCGAGCTGCTCGACACCGAGATTGTCTTCTCCCACGACTCGGTGGGCGAAGAGGTGGAGCTCCTCGCCCACGATCTGCAGGCCGGCGGCATCATGGTGCTGGAGAACCTGCGCTTCAATATGGGCGAGACCAACGGCGACGTCGAGTTCGCCAAGGCCCTCGCGCGCCTGGGCGCCGTCTACGTCACCGACGCCTTCGGCGCGATGCACCGCGGCGACACATCCGTCTCGGTGGTGCCGGGGCTGATGGAGCAGGCGGTAGCCGGGCTGCTGGTGGCGGCCGAGGTGTCGGCCCTCACCCAGATCACCGAGTCGCCCGAGCGGCCCTACGTCGCCATCCTCGGCGGGGCCAAGGTCTCCGACAAGATCGGCGTGATCGAGAGCCTCGCCCGGCGCTGCGACACGCTGCTGATCGGCGGCGCGATGGCCAACACCTTCTTGAAGGCCCAGGACATCAACGTCGGCACCTCCAAGGTCGAAGACGACAAGCTGCTGCTGGCCCGCCGCACCCTGGAGCGCTGCGCCGAGCGCAACGTGAAGGTGCTGCTGCCCGTCGACTTCGTCGTCTCCGATCGCTTCGCCGCCGACGCGGTGCCGGGCGTGGTGCGCAGCATCCCTGACGGCAAGATGTCCCTCGACATCGGGCCGGAGACGGTCAAGCTCTTCGCCGCGGAGATCGCGGCGGCGGGCACGGTCTTCTGGAACGGGCCGATGGGCGTCTTCGAGTGGGAGCACTTCGCCCAGGGCACCCGCGGCATCGCCGAGGCGGTGGCCGACGCCAAGGGCTACACGGTGGTGGGCGGCGGCGACAGCGCCGCGGCGGTGCAGAAGTTCGGCCTCGCCGACAAGGTGCGCCACGTCTCCACCGGCGGCGGCGCCAGCCTGGAGTTCATCGAGGGGCTGGAGCTGCCGGGCATCAAGGCGCTCAAGCCGCTGCGGAGGGGCTGATGCGCCGCCGCAAGCTGGTCGCCGGCAACTGGAAGATGTTCAAGGGGCCCCAGGAGGCCGACGTGCTCGCCCAGGCGATCAAGCGCCTCGTGGTGGACGCGCCGGCGGTGGATGTGGCGGTGGCGCCGCCTTTCCTCTCCATCCCGGCGGTGGTGGCGCGCCTCAAGCACAGCGGCGTGAGCGTCGCCGGCCAGGACCTCCACCCCGAGGCGCAGGGCGCCTTCACCGGGGCCGTCTCGGCCGAGATGCTGCGCCAGGCGGGCTGCACCTACGGCATCGTGGGTCACTCCGAGCGGCGCACGCTCTTTGGCGACACCGACGAGGCGGTCGGCAAGAAGGTGCGCGCCGCCTTCCGCGCTGGGCTGCTGCCGATCGTCTGCGTGGGCGAGACCCTGCCCGAGCGTGATGGCGGCCAGGCCGAGCGGGTGGTGATCCGCCAGCTCGAGGCGGCCTACGCCGGCACCCCTCCCGATCAGGCGGCCAGCTCGATCGTCGCCTACGAGCCCGTCTGGGCCATCGGCACCGGCCGCACGGCCTCGGCCGAGCAGGCCCAGGCCATGCACGCCACCATCCGGGCCTGGGCGGCAGAGCGCTTTCCGGCCTTCGTGGCGGCGCAGCTGCGAATCCTCTACGGCGGCAGCGTAAAGGGCGGCAACGCGGCCTCCTTGCTCGGTCAGGCCGATGTGGACGGCGCCCTCGTCGGGGGCGCGAGCCTTGACCCCGAGGAATTCGGGCGCATCCTCTCCGCAGCGGCCGCCGTTTCTGGTTAGCGGCTGCGGCGCTTCTTTTGGCGGCCCCGCCCGGCGCGGGCTGCCGACTTCAGGACCGGTATGCACACCTTCCTCATCGCCCTGCACGTCTTTCTCTGCCTCGTCCTCATCGGCGTCATCCTGCTCCAGCCGGGCAAGGATGGGGCCGCCTCCTTGGGCGGCGGCGGCGGCAACCAGGGCTTCTCGCCCCGCGGCCAGGGCAACGCCCTGTCGCAGGCGACCACCGTGGTGGCGGTGATGTTCATGGGCACCAGCATCACGCTGGCCTGGCTCGGCACCGAGACCGACGAGGCCGGCGACGAGCTCCAAGAAGACATCCTGCGGCTGCAAGAAGAGGCCAGCAAGATCAACGCGGTGGAGACCCCGAAGGAGGCCGCGCCCGCAGCTCCGCCGGCGGAGGTCGCTCCCGCGATGGGCGCGCCCGCCGCGGCTCCGGCAGAGGCGGCTCCGGTCGTGGCGCCCGAGGCCCCCGCGGTGGCGCCGGAGGCCCCAAAGAATTCTCCTTGACGATGTTCGATGAGCCCCATATAAGTGGGGCGTTCGCGCGAGTGGCGGAATTGGTAGACGCGCAAGGTTGAGGGCCTTGTGGCGGCAACGCTGTGGGGGTTCGAGTCCCCCCTCGCGCACCACACAAACAAATGGCCGCAGTTCTTCGGAGCTGCGGCCATTTCGCTTTGGGGTCACAAAAAAGGGGCCGACCCGAAACGCCGGTCGGCCCCCCTCGATGCAGCCCCGCTCAGGCCTCGCGGCGCATCCGCGGACAGGTGGCGCGGTTGAGGCAGCTCCCCCAGATGTCGTGGCGATGGGCCACGATGGCGAGGCCATGGGCCGCCGCCATCGCCGACTGCCGGTCTTCGATGACGGGATCGTCGAACTCGAAGATGTGGCCGCAGTCGCGACAGATGAGGTGGTCGTGGTGATCGTGGCCCTGGGCCACCGGCTCGTAGCGGGTCTGCCCGTCGTCGAAGTGGCGCTCGTGGGCGATGCCCGCTTCGACGAAGAGCTTCATCGTCCGGTAGACGGTGGCGTAGCCAACCCCGGCCATGTCGCCCTGCACCCGCTCCAGCAGCTCCTGGATGGAGACATGATCGGTGGAGCCGGCGAAGACGCGCAGGATCACGTCGCGCTGGCGCGTCGACTTCAGGCCCTTCTCCTGGATGTAGCCCTCCAGGCGCTCTTGCAGGACGGCGAGATCAGACATTTTCCGGCTCCCAAAACGACATAGCCCGGTGATTCACCGGGCCATGTGTGCCTGAGTACGCGATCAGCCCTGCTGGGCGGTGTCCGCGTCCTGCGCGCTGCTGTCCCCGCCGACGTCGGCGGAGAGGTCGGCGGCGGTCTCGTCGGCGTTCTCGCCCACGGCGACCACGGGGCCAACGGTGCCCAGCAGCTCGATGATGGCCATCGGGGCATTGTCACCGTGGCGCGGCCCGACCTTGAAGATGCGGGTGTAGCCGCCCTTCCGGTCCTTGAAGCGCTCGGAATACTCCCCGAAGACAAGGTTGAGGGCGTCGCGGTGGAGGACCCACCGACGGGCCCGACGGATCAGGTGAACGCGCCGGGCCTTGAGGGCCTGGGTGGCGTTCGGCCCCTGGACGTCGGAGGGCTGAATCTCCTTGCCGAGGGTGATGATCCGCTCCGCATAACGGCGGAGCTCCTTGGCCTTCGCTTCCGTGGTGCGGATGCGGCCGTGGAGCATGAGAGAGGTGACCAGGTTCCGCAGCAACGCCTTCCGGTGGGCGGTGGTGCGGCCGAACTTGCGACCTGCCTTAAGGTGGCGCATGGCAGACTCCTTGGGGGAGGCTCCCCCGAATTCACGCGAGCTCTTCCACTACACCCGATTCTTCGGGAAGTTGTGGAGCTTCATCCCGAGGGAGAGCCCGAGCTCCGAGAGGATTTCCTTGATCTCATTGAGCGACTTGCGGCCGAAATTCTTGGTCTTGAGCATTTCAGCCTCAGACCGCTCGACCAGCTGCCAGATGTACTCGATGCCGGCGTTCTGGAGGCAGTTGGCCGAACGAACGGAGAGCTCGAGCTCGTCCACCCGCTTGAACAGACTGTCATTCCAGTCCTGATCGCCACCACCGCCCATGTCGTGCTCAACCGCTTCGGTGTCTTCCGAGAAGTTGATGAAGACGCTGATCTGCTCCTTCATGATCTTCGCAGAGAAGGCCACGGCGTCTTCGGGACGCACGCTGCCATCGGTCCACACCTCGAAGGTGAGCTTGTCGAAGTCAGTCCGCTGCCCGACGCGGGCATTGGTGACGACGTAGCGAACCTTGCGGATGGGGCTGTGAAGCGCGTCGATGGGGATGGTCCCAATCGGCAGATCGTTCATCTTCTTCATGGAGCCAGGGACATAGCCCTTGCCCATCTCAACGCTGACCTCAGCGATGAAGCTGCCGTTCTCCGTCAGGGTGGCGATCGGGTGGTCCGGGTTGAGGACCTCCGCGGCGCCATCGAAGCGGAGATCGCTCGCGGTGACCACCTGGGTCTGGCCGGGCGTGCCGCGCTTGTCGATCGAACCCTTGAGGGGCTCGGTCGAGCTGGTGCGGATGCGCACGCCCTTGAAGTTGAGGATGATGTCCGTGACGTCTTCGACCACCCCGGGGATGGACGAGAACTCGTGGAGGACACCCTCGATCTTCACGGTCGTGATGGCCGCACCCTGAAGGCTGGAGAGCAGGATCCGGCGGAGGGCGTTGCCCAACGTGATGCCGAACCCGCGCTCAAGCGGGCGAACGACGAACTTGCCGTAGGTCTGGGAGACACGCCCATCACGCTCCAAACCCTTGGGTCGGATGAGGGTGCGCCAGTTTGCAGCGACGACTTCTTCCATGAAAGCTCCTGACCAGGCTTCTGCTGACGGGGCCGCGCCAGCTCATCGCCCAGAAAGGGTTGAGCAGGCCCGGCGAACGCCGAGCCCACAGGCCCCCCGCACGCGATTAGACGCGGCGGCGCTTGGGCGGACGGCACCCATTGTGAGGGATGGGGGTCACGTCGCGGATCTGGGTGATCTTGAGACCGGAGTTCGCGATGGCGCGAAGGGCGGACTCACGACCGGCGCCCGGCCCCTTGACGAACACGCCCACGGCCTTCATGCCATTGTCCATGGCCTTGCGAGCGGCGTCTTCGGCGACGAGCTGCGCGGCGAAGGGAGTGCTCTTGCGGGAGCCCTTGAAGCCCTTCACACCGGCGCTCGACCAGGAGACGGTGTTGCCGTTCGGGTCGGTGATGGTGACGATGGTGTTGTTGAAGGTCGCCTGGATGTGCACGACACCGGCAGGGACGTTCTTCTTGACGCGCCGAACGGCGGTCTTGCTGCGAGGATTCGTTGACATCGTAGCCTCCTACCGCTTCTTCGCGACGGCGCGACGGGGGCCCTTGCGGGTGCGGGCATTGGTGTGGGTGCGCTGGCCACGGACCGGGAGGCCCTTCTTGTGACGCATGCCGCGGTAGCAGTTGATGTCGATGAGCCGCTTGATGTTCATCGCCACTTCCTTGCGGAGGTCGCCTTCGACCTTGTAGCGGCGCTGAATGATCTCGCGGATCGCAGCAACCTCAACCTCGGAGAGGTCGTGGGTGCGGATGTGCGCGGCGACGCGGGCCTCAGCGAGGACCTCGTTGGCGAGCGCCTCACCGATGCCGTAGAGGTACCGGAGCGCGACGTCGATGCGCTTGTTGCGCGGAAGGTCGACACCTTCAATTCGGGCCATGGTTCACCCCTGCCGCTGGTTGTGCTTCGGGGTGTCGCACACGACGCGGAGGACGCCCTCGCGGCGCAGCAAGCGACACTTCTCGCAGATCTTCTTGACGGATGCCTGGACTTTCATTCTCCACTCCTCGCCGGCGCTGCCGGTTCATCGGATGGAATACGGGGCGGCGGAGCCCGGGTGAGGACTTCTGGACCCTCAGGGGTGATGGCCACGGTGTGTTCGAAGTGGGCAGCGAGGCTGCCGTCCTTCGTCACCACGGTCCACCCATCCTTGAGGACCTTTGTGTCCCAGGTGCCCAACGTGATCATGGGTTCGATCGCGAGGCACATGCCTGCTTTGAGCAGGTCTCCGGTATTGGGCTTGCCATAGTTGGGAACCGAAGGACGCTCATGGAGCGCCCGGCCGATCCCATGTCCGACGAACTGCCGGACAACGCCGAAGCGGTGAGGGGAGGCCGTTGACTCGACCGCATGGCCGATGTCCCCGATCCTCTTTCCTTCACGCGCACAAGCGACGCCCTGGTATAGGCTTCGCTCCGTTACGTCAAGGAGCAGCCGCACCCGCTCAGGAAGCTCGCCCACGCCGACGGTGAAGGCCATGTCGACGTGGTAGCCCCCGCGGTGCAGCCCGAGGTCGATGGAGAGGATGTCCCCCTCCTTGAGCTGCCGCCGGTTCGGAATCCCGTGAACGACCTGGTCGTTGAGCGAGGCGCAGATCGTCGCAGGAAAGGGCGGCGTGCCGGTCTGCCGGTAGCCCTTGAAGGAAGGCAACGCGCCGGCCTCGCGGATGAAGGCCTCCGCCACCTCGTCGAGCTCAAAGGTGGTGACACCCGGCACGACCATGGCCCGCAGCTTCTCGGCCAAGGTGCCCAAGACCTGCCCGTTGGCGCGCATCATCGCGATCTCGTGGGGCTCCTTGATGACGATCATGCGCCCTGCACGGAGGCCATCGCGGCCTCGAGTTGGGCCTGCACCACAAGGATGGGGGCGTCGGCCAGGATGGCGTGGGTGGGAATCCGTTGGCGCAGCCAACCCAGCACCGGCGAGGTCTCGCGGTGGTAAGTCTGGATCCGGTTCAGCACGGTCTCCTCGGCATCATCCTTGCGCTGCACCACC
>JBEIQK010000846.1:0-2728 GCA_040376505.1 Alphaproteobacteria bacterium
CGGCGATCCCCGCTGCGCCTTCGTCTCGTCGACCCGCGAGGAGGGCCACTGTGCAGGGCTCCAGGAAGACCAGCTGCTTGTCGGTGCCGTCGCCGCCGCGGTGCTGGCCCTCGCCGCCGCTGCCCCAGCGGCGCCCCCAGCGCTCGATCCGCACAGGAAAACGGTGCTCCAGCTCCTCCAGATCGGTGGCGCGGGTGTTGGTCATGTGCACCTGCACGGCGCTCGCGCCGGGGCCCAGCGGGCCGGCGCCCATGCCGCCGCCGATCGTCTCGTAAAAGGCGCCGCGGGCCGTGCCCACCGTCAGGTTGTTCATCGTCCCTTGGCTCGCCGCCAGGGCGCCGATGGCCTGGAGCAGCGCGTCCACGAGGCGCTGGCTCGTCTCCACATTTCCGGCGACCACCGCGGCCTCGGGGCCGGGATCGAAGAGGCTGCCCGGTGGGATCTCCAACGTGAAGGGCCGCAGCGCGCCTTCGTTCAGGGGCAGCGCCTCGGCGGAGAGGCAGCGAAAGACATAGAGCAGGGCCGCCCGGGCCACGCCGCGGGGGGCGTTGGCGTTGCCCGGGTGAGCGGGGCCCTCCAAGCGACAGCGGGCCTCACCGCCCGCGACATCGAGGATCACGCGGATCAGGCTGCCATCGTCCAGCCGCTCCTCGCCGACATGGCGGCCGGGGAGGCCGGCGAGGACAGCGCGGGCGGCCCCTTCGGCGGCGTCGAGGAGGTGGGACCCCTGGGCCCGGACCACCTCGGCTCCCAACTGTTCGGACAGTGCGCCCAGTCGGCGGGCGCCGAGGGCGCAGGCGGCCACCTGGGCCTCCAGATCGGCGATCACCACGTCAACCTGGCGACATCCAGGCAATGGGGGGGGTACAAAGATGCCCCCCGGGTTCAAGGCCACCTGCCGCAGCACCAGCCCCTCGTCGGCGAGGCATCGACTGAAGGGCGGCATCGAGCCTGGCGTGAGGCCGCCGACATCGGCGTGGTGCCCTCGGCAGGCGACGAAGCCCAACAGCCCATCCTCGACGAAGACCGGCTGGGTGACCGTGATGTCGGGCAGGTGCGACCCGCCGGCGGTGGGATCGTTGCTGGCCCAGGCGCGCCCTGGGAGCAGCGCGGGCCCGTGTCGGCGGAGGAGGTCTCGCACCGTCTCGCCCATGGCGCCGAGGTGCACGGGGACATGCGGGGCGTTTGCCAGCAGGTTTCCGGCGGCGTCGAAGACCGCACAGGAGAAGTCCCGCCGCTCGCGGATCGAGACCGACCGGGCGAGTCGACACAGATGCTCTCCCATCTGGCTGGCCAGCGCCTGGATCTGCCCGGCGAAGAGGGCGGTGCCGGCCTTGTCGAAGGCCCGACCGATGCGCGGCGGACGCGGCGCCTCGTCGGTGAGGGTCACCCAGGCTTCGCCCCGGCGCGCCACCCAGCCGGGCTCCACCACCACCGTGGTGCCAGCGCCGCGCAGGAGGGCCGGCCCGGCGAGCTCGCGGGGGAGGCCGTTCAGGGGGAGGCAGGGGACCTCCACCCAACCCTCAAAGCAGGCCACCACCGAGGGGGGGGCGGCGGGGATGTCGGGGGAGGGCGGCAGGCGCGGTACCTCGCCTTCCTCCACCGAGGCCCGCAGCTCCACCACCTCGATCGGATGGCCAGGACGGACGAAGCCAAAGCGCTGGCGGTGCGCGTTCATAAAGCGGGCCTGCTCGGCGGTGCTCAAGCCCTCGCCGCTGCGCGCGTCGGGCTCGATCTCCAAGAGGAGGCTGGTGCCCACATGCCGCGCGGCCAGCCGCAGCGTCACCTCGCCCTCGAAGGGCAGCGCGGTCAGCAGCGCCGCCCGGGTCTCGGCCAGGGAGCCCCGCACCGGGGCCACCCGGGTGGCGCGACGGCGGGCCATGCCGACCCCGGCCGCGGAGAAGGCCCCGGCCAGATCCGGCACCAACACCGTGCGGATGCCCAAGTTGCGCGCCACGCCGCAGGCATGGGCAGGCCCGGCGCCGCCAAAGGCGATGAGCGCCGAACCCTCCAGGGCCGCCCCCTCGGCGGCGGCGAGGCGGGCGATGGCGTGGGCCATCGTGGCGTGGGCCACGGCGCGCAGATCGAGGGCCAGCGCCTCAAGGGGGCGATCAGGGTCCAGGGCTTGGACCGCCAGGCAGGCCGCCGCGCGGTCGAGAGGCTGATCGCGGCCAGGCCCGCAGACGGCGGGGAAGCCGGGCAGGCGGCCCAGCACGGCTTCGACATCGGAGAGGGCGGCCGGACCTCCGCGGCCGTAGCAGGCCGGCCCTGGATCGGCGCCCGCGCTGCGAGGGCCCACCGAGAAGACTCCTCCCGTCAGGCCCAGCAGGCTGCCGCCTCCGGCCGCCACCGAGTCGATCTGCACGGCCGGCGTTCGCAGCCGCAGGCCGTCGATCTCGATGGCGTCGATGCGCGCTACCTCTCCGCGCACCAGGGCGACGTCGGTGCTGGTGCCGCCCATGTCGAAGCTGAAGGCCTGTGCAACCCCGGCCGCTCGCGCCAGGGCGGCGGCCGCCACCGCGCCGCCGGCGGGGCCGCTGAGGATGGCCACGCTGCCGCGCCACTCCTCGGGATCGGGCCGCGCCGCGCCGCCGTCGGAGCGCAGGTAGAGCCCGGGCGCCCGTGGCAGCAGGGGGCTGGTGGTGGCGTCGACCAGGGTGGTGGTGAGGCGGTCGAGGAGGCCGCGGGAGGGCGCCACCTTATGCCCGAGCGAGCAGGTGGAAAATCC
>JBEIQK010000422.1:0-5634 GCA_040376505.1 Alphaproteobacteria bacterium
CCGAGGCGCTGCGGCCCGAGGGCGCGAGCCAGCCCGAGGCCCTCCCCCTGCCGGCCGCCGCCGGAGAGCTCCAAGGCGAGGCCGATCGGATCGGGCAGGGCGTCGGCGAAGAGGCCCGCGCCGCCGGCCTCACCGAAGCGGCCGCCGCCGCCGAGCCCGCTGCCGGAGCCCAGGCCGGCGGGGCGATCGGCGCCGGCGCCGAGCCCGAGGTGGCGGCCTGGGGCATCGCCAAGAAGCGCCAGGAAAAGCCCGAGGGCTCCCCCGAAGGCACCGCCCTGCCCGGTCAGCTCGCGCGCTGGGGCGAGAACGAGGCCGACCTCGACCGACCCCTCGGCGAGGGCCGCAGCGCCGACCTCGGCGCCGGCCAGGCCGGCGAGGCGGACATCCGCGCCGAGGACCGCCCCGACTCCGACGCCGGCCAGCAGGCCGCCAAGGGCAAGGTCAGCGGCGGCGGCGAAGGCGCCACCACCGAGAACCCCAGCCAGCTCACCGGCCTCGCCGAGGAGGCCGAGGGCGCCTTGTCCGACGCCGTCGAGTCGGGCTCGGGGGCCGCCGGACAGGGCGGCGTCAATGAGTCGTCGGGCAGCCTGTGGAGCGAGGTCAAAGACCCCGGCCGCAGCCTGCGCCTCGCCGAGGAGCGGGTGAGCGAGCAGTGGCGCTCGGGCGCCTCGGGCCCCCTGCGCGCGCTGGACGCCGGGCCCTCGGGGGGCGACAGCACCATCGGCTACGCCGCGCTGTTCACCGCCTACGCCGCCCTCGCCGAGGCCCAGGCCGATCCTGCCACCCCGCCTGCCCGCGCCGCCTTTGTGCGCGCCTACTTCGACGCCATCGCCCCGGAGGCGAAATGACCGCTCCCCTCACCGTCGAGTCCGCCGCCCGGCTGCTTGACGCCGTCCGCGCCGACCTCGGCCGGGTCCTCATCGGCCAGGAGGCCGTCGTTGAGGGGGTGCTCACCGGCCTGCTCGCCGGTGGCCATGTGCTGCTCGAAGGCACGCCCGGCCTCGGAAAGACGCTGGCGGTGAAGACCCTCGCCCAGCTCACCCACCTCTCCTGCGCCCGGGTGCAGTTCACCCCCGACCTGATGCCCGCCGACATCACCGGCGGCGGCGTGCTGGTGCGCGATCCGAGCGGCGGCGCCCAGGTGCAGTTCCGCCCGGGGCCGGTCTTCACCCACATCCTCATCGCCGACGAGATCAACCGCGGCACGCCGAAGACCCAGTCGGCCCTGCTGGAGGCGATGGCCGAGGGCACCGTCACGATCGGCGGCGAGGGGCGGCCCCTCGAGCCCCCCTTCGTGGTCTTCGCCACCCAGAACCCGATCGAGATGGAGGGCACCTACCCCCTGCCCGAGGCCCAACTCGACCGCTTCCTACTCAAGCTGGTGGTGCCCTTCCCCGACGAAGAGGCCCTGCTGCGCATCGCGATGGAGACCAGCGGCCCGCCGCGCAGCCCGCCGGTGCCGCGCCTCGATCGCGCCCAGGTGCTGGCCCTCCAAGCCCTGGCCGCCGAGATCGTGGTCGCCCCCGCCCTGGCCCGCCGCGCCGTCCAGCTCACCCTGGCCACCCACCCCGACCACCCGCGGGCCCCCGCCCTGGTGCAGCGCTGCGTGCGCCACGGCGCCAGCCCCCGGGCCACCCAGGCCCTCCTCAAGGCCGGCCGGGCCCGGGCCCTGCTGCGCGGCCGCGCCCACCTCTCCGCCGAAGATCTGCACGCCGTCGCGCTCCCCGTGCTGCGCCACCGCATCTTTCGGGCCCTCGCCGCCGAGCTCGACGGCGTCACGGCCGACGCCCTGGTGGCCGCCGCACTGGCCAGCGTCCCCGCGTGAAGCTCGACCACGACCTGCTCCGCCGCGCCGCCGCCCTGCGCATGGCCCCCCTGCGGGCCGTCCGCGGCGAGCGCCAGGGCGAGCGACGCAGCGCCCGCGTCGGCCGCGGCACCGACCTCGCCGATCACCGCCCCTACACCGCCGGCGATGATCTGCGGCTGGTCGACTGGGCGGCCTATGCCCGCCACGAGTCGGTGGTGGTGAAGCTCTTTCACGAGGAGCGCAGCGCCAAGGTGGTGATCGTCCTCGATCTCTCACGCTCGATGGGCGTGGAGCCCGCCAAGCTGGAGCGGGCCGGCACCCTCGCCGCCGCCCTGTGTCAGGCCGGCCTCGCCGCCCAGGATCACACCCAACTGGTGCTGGCCGGCGCCAAGCTGCGCAGCGTGGAGGGGGCCGACCTGCGCGCCTGGCCCCGCTTCACCGCCGCGCTGGAGGCCGCCCTCGCCGACGGCCCCGCCCTCGATCGCGCCGCCCTGCTGCCCGCCCGCTCCGCCGCCGCCCCCGACCGCCTGCTCCTCATCAGCGACCTCCTCGCCGAGGAAGTCGAGCAGGAGGCGCTCCTCACCGCGCTCTCCCGCGGCGGCCAGCGCAGCGCCCTGCTGCAGGTGCTGGGCGAGGAGGACCTCCGCCCCCAACTGGAGGGCGAGCTCATCCTGGTCGACGCCGAGACCAACGAAGCCCTGCCGACCGACGGCCAGGCCGCCCTCGCTGCCCGCTATGGCGCCCTGCTGGCTGAATTCCGGGCGCGGCTGACGGCGCGGGCCGCCTGGCACCGGGTTGATCTCATCGGCGCCGACGTCGATCACCCGCTGCCGGCCTTGCTCTTTGAGGCCCTGCCCCGCCTCGGTCTGCTGGCCAACGGGGCCCGCGCATGATCGGCGCCCTCCTCGCCGCCTTGGGCCTGGGGGCCGTCGTCTTCGCCTGGCTGCTGCCCGGCGAGCGCAAGCCCCGGCCGGTGGCCTCGCTGGTGCTGCTCCGGCGCCTCGCCCCGGCACCCCAGCCCCAAGCCCGCCGTCGCCTGCCCGATCCCCTGCCCTTGGCGCTGACCGCCATCGTCGCCCTGGCCCTGGCCGGCGCCCTGCACCGGGCCGCCACCGCGCCGGCGCTGTTTGTGCTGGTCGATCAGAGCGCCAGCATGGCCGGCCTGCCGGTGGCCGCCGCCCTGGAGGCCCTCCGCCAGGATCCCGACCGCGCCCTTACCCTGCTCCACCTGCCCTCGGGTGCCGTGGTCTCCCGCGATCAGCGCGGCCCGCTGCCCCTCCTGGAGGCGCCGGCCGGCGCAGACGCCGACCCGCCCGGCCTCGTCGAATCGCTGTGCTCCGGCGAGACCCTGCTGCTGACCGATCGGGCGCTGCCCTGCGCCGGCCCCGGCCTCACCCAGGGCCCCCGGGAGAACCTGGGCATCTCCGCGGCCCGCCTGCGCGCCGCCGACGCCCTGGGCGGCCTGGAGCTGCGCCTGGAGCTGACCGGCGCGCTGACCACCCCACGCACCCTACAGCTCACCCTCGACGGCGCCCCCTGGCTGGAGCGGCCGGTCACCGGCCCCGGGCCCCTCAGCCTGCAGGCCGCCCCGCCGCCCGGCTCCACCCTCGGCCTGCGCCTCGATCCCGCCGACGACCTGCCCGCCGACGACGCCGTCGCCCTGCCCCTCCCGGCGACCGCGCCCCTGCGCGTGACCCTGGTGACGGCCACGCCGGGCGGCTTTCTGGCCCGGGCCCTGGCCGCGCACCCCCGGGTGGCCCTGTCGGTGGTGGCCGGCCCGGGGGTCCCGCCGACCGATCTGCTGATGCTGGAGGGCCTGCCGGCCGATCGGCCCGCTGGCGTGCCGGTGGTGACCTGGGGCCTCGGCGAGCCCGGAGCCCTCCGCGAGCCGGACGACATCGAGGCCAGCGAAGACCCGCTCCTGCGCTATGTCTCCGTCGAGGGGCTCCGCGTTCTTCGCGCCCGGGCCCTCACCCTCGGCCCGGGAGACGCGGCGCTGATCACCAGCGAGCAGGGCCCGCTGGCGGCCCGACGGGCCGATGGGACCGTGGAGGTCGGCTTTCTGCCCCAGGACAGCGACCTGCCCCTGCGGCCCGACTTTGTTCACCTCGTGGCCAACCTCGTCGAGGCCACGGCCGGGACGGCGCAGCCCGCCCCGCCGGTCGGGCTCCTCTCGGCCGCCGAGAGCGGTCTGTCCACGGTGGAGCGCGCCGAGGCCAGCGTGTCGCCCTGGGGTTGGCTCAGCCTTTTGGCCATCGGCGCTTTGTGCGCCGAGTCGCTGTGGGTCGCCCTGCGCCGAGCCCGCTGAGGCGCACCGGCAGGCTCAGACCGCCTCGGACACGGCCTCGTCGCGAATGCCCAGGTGCGACTCGATCCGCTGCTCCAGCCAGCGCTGCTCGTCGAGGCGGGGCCTCCGACCGATCAGGGTGTGAATCACCCGCGCGCCGTCGAGATAGCAGAGGTTGTAGGTGGACTGACGGTTGACCTGCACCGAGGAGCGGGACACAAAGAGCTGCCGCACCTGGTCGCGCGGGATCGTCTGGCTGCCCAACCAGGGCAGCGGCGCGTGTTGAACAGAGAGCGCCGCCGCGTCGGCCCGCACGGTGGTGGTGTTGAGCAAGCTGGAGAGCGCCCAGTAGCCGGTTCCCAGGCCCACCAGGGTGTGGGGGACCAGCAGGAGGAAGGTCGGCAGGCCGTCCTCGGTCGCTGGCATGGCCCCAGTGAGCACCGCCACCCAGAAGATGCCGACGATCAGATTCCAAAATCCAGCGAAGATCAAGGGAAATATCGAGCCCATGCTCCGCCAGGATCGGCGCAGCACCAGGGTGCTCCCCTCCACCGACTCCGTCCAGGCCTTCGGCCGAGCGGGCAGCGCCGGAGACGCGGCAACCGGGGTCGACCGGCCCAGGACCTGCACGCGCTGGCAGCGCCGACAGGTGGCGAGCCCCAGGCTCGGCTGCAGATCATCGGGGGTGAAGGGCGACTGACAGACTTCGCAGGACAGGGCAGGCATGCTCACTCCAACGCGACGGCGGCCCTCTACTCCATCACCCCGGCCCCGGCAAACGCGAGGTGATGGCCGCGAGGTGCCGACCGAAGGCGTGCATCACCGCGACATGAAAGGGCCCTTGGGTCAGTCGATAGATCATCCAGGGGAGACGCGGCACGAAGTCGTGAATGGCCGCCAGCACCACCGAGCCCCCCAGTCCCAGACGGAACTCCAGGCGCGCCTGGGGCCCCGCGTCGAGATCGGCCAGCAAGCCCCCGGTCACCCGAAACATCTGGCGATCGACGCTGCTGCCTTCGCCGTCGAGGGTCAGCTCGAGAATGGGTTTCGTAAACAGTCGGAAGAAAAACCGACAGTCACCGCCCTCCACCCGCACAAAGAAGAGGGGCCCCAGAAACAGCGGCAGCCAGCGCAGGTAGGCCTCGGCCACCGCAGAAGCCTCGATACGGGACCCCACGGGCAGGCGCTGAACGGAGCAGACCGTCCGCGCCGGCGCGGGAGACCGCTGGGGGCGCGGCGCCTGCGCCGATCCGCCCGTGGGGCCGGACTGGGCCGCGGTCAAGGCCGCCGTCAGGGAGAGGGGGTGCTTGCCTGCAAGGACCTGCAGGGCCCCGCCGTCGGTGACGACCATGTCGTGGCCCAGGCTCTCCACCAGCGGCCGCACGAGGGCCTGGGAGGCGCCGGTGATGGCGCTCACCCAAAGCAGCGAGAGGTTGGCGGTGCGCACCGGCAGGGTCAGCACCCAGACCCGCTTGCCGAGCATCCGCCCGGTGGCGCGCAGCATGTCGGCGTAGGTGACCACATCGGGCCCGCCGATGTC
>JBEIQK010000362.1:0-6326 GCA_040376505.1 Alphaproteobacteria bacterium
AAGGCCATGGGGGACACTCCGGGTGGGTGGGGGCAAGCCTTTACACGCCGGGGGCCATCGTCAAAGGGGCGCGATAGCAAAGTGCGCATGAACGGGATGTTGACGATCTCGGCGGTGGTTCCGGTGCTCCAGGAGGCGGCCCGGGTGGGGGCCCTGGTGGGCCGGCTGCGGGGCGAGGTGGACGAGGTGGTGGTGGTCGATGGCGGCTCCACCGACGACACCGTGGCCCAGGCCCGGGCGGCCGGGGCGCGGGTGCTCCAGGGTCCGCGGGGTCGGGGGCGCCAGATGAACCAGGGGGCGGCGGCGGCTACGGGCGCGCTGCTGTGGTTTGTTCATGCGGATGCGGGGGTGCCTTCGGGGGCGGGCGCGGCCCTGCGGCGGGCGGCGGCGGGGGCGGATTGGGGGTGTTTTCGGGTTGTCGTGGACAGGGGAGGGGTGGTGATGGCGGTGACCGCCGGCTGGATGAACGCCCGGGCGGGCGTGACTGGATCGGCGACGGGCGACATGGGGATCTGGATGGGGCGGGATCTGTTCACGCGACTGGGAGGCTTTCCGGCGGGGGCGGTCTGCGAAGACCTGGGACTGACGGATCGGGCGCGGGCGGTGGCGGGGTGGTCGGTGGTCTCGGCGCCGGCGTTGGGGCTGTCGGCGCGGCGTTGGGAGGGGGAGGGGGTGGCGAAGACGGTGCTGCGGATGTGGGCGGTGCGGGCGGGGTATCGGCTAGGGGTGCCGGTGGGGGTGTTGGCGCGGGGGTGGCGTGTGGGGGTGCGGGGGTAGGGCTTGCGGTGGGGGTGGTGGGTGGCTACACCCGGGGGGCTGGAAGGAGCTTGGACCCATGTTGACCTCTGTTCGGTTTCGCGGGATCAAGGTGTTGGGCGATGTCGCCACCGATCTGGAGCCCTTCACCGTGATCGTGGGGCCGAATGGGTGTGGGAAGAGCACGCTGCTTGACCAAATCGCGCTGTTGTGCCGCTTCAGCCAAGCCCGTCCGTCATCCAGCACCCCTTCGAGCGTGGAAGAACTTGCGAAGAATGGGCAAGTAGCTGACGTTCGAATGCCAAAACCTTCGAATCATGGGGCTGTGAGAGGTCTCTGGTGGGGCTGCGATGATCGCAAACATATCCTCGCTGTGGAAGCGGAGCCTGCCGGTTTGGGTTGGTCTCTAACCACTTGTAGGGCTACTCGGGGCGGAAAAGTTACAGATTTTACTCCAGGAAAGGTTGGTGATTCTGATCCTCGCGCGCTCGACTCAGTGTTGCGGTCGTCATTTGGTTGGCGTGGTCAACAACTCCGGCTTGTGCCGAACGCCATCGCCGCTCCATCTGATGTTGACCTGACCAGGCTTGCTGTGGATGGCACGGGCGTAGCGACCCTTTTAAAGGATCTGGCCGCCGACGAACCAGACACTTTCGCCGCATTGCTTGAGGATCTCCGCCAGGTTGTTCCGCAGGTTAGCCGTATTCGGTTTGGCAAAGATCGGCAGGAGAATGAACATGGCCAATCGGAGAGCCGAGTGACCCTGTCCCTTGAGTTGCGAAGCGGTCCGCGGGTCGACTTGATGGATGTGAGTGATGGAACGAAGAGCGTGATTTGCCTCTTGACGGCCATTTACAGTGCCGAGCAGCCGCCATTGATTCTTTTCGACGACATCGATCACGGTCTCCACCTCTCAGCCCAATACGAAGTCGTCGCCGCCATTCGGCGGGTAATGGCGCGTCGCCCGGAATTGCAGGTGATCGGCACCACCCATTCCCCCGTCTTGCTCGACAGCTTCGACAAGAAAGAGGTGCGGGTGATGGCGCTCGGGCCGGATGGACTGGCGCGCATCCAGCCGCTCAGCGCCCACCCGCCGGTGGACGGTTATCGGGCGGGCTTCTCATCGGGTGAGCTCTGGGCGAACCTCGGTGAGGACTGGGTGGCCAATGGATGAGAGGCGCCTTCGTGTCGCGATCGCCGGCGAAGGCTCCGCCCACGTTCTGTTGGCCTCCCGCCTGGGCAAGGCGGCGCAGGTCAAGCTCGGTCCCGCGGGCCAGCGCTGGACCTGGGTGGGAGATGGGCAGGGCGGCAATTACCTGCGCACCACCGATCTCGCCGCGCGGTCAAAGGCCGACAGTGGGCGGCCCAGGTACCGCCGCGAGCGCGACCAGGGGAGGCCCAGAGGCTTTGGTGCGGTGATCGATGCCATCGCCCAGCGGCTGGCCCAGGACGCCGATCTGGTCGTTGTCCTCTTCGACGAGGACGGCGATCCCTCCCGTCGGAGCTCGGTGGCGGAGGCGCTCCCTGCGCCGATTGGGCCGGAATTTGTGGTGGGCTGGTGCGTGCCGATGGCGGAGGCGTGGCTTGTGGCCCTCGTCGGCCCCCAACGGCCCGAGCGGCTCGCGTGGGTGGAGGGGGAATTGAAGCGCAATGTTGCGCGCCAGCCGGAGTCGATGTGCGCCCAGCCGGCCTCAGCTGATCACCACGCCAAGCGGGTCCTCAATTTCCTGATTGACGTGGATTGTGATTCTGTAAAGAATGCGAAGGCAGTCACGCCGTCCTTTCTCGCCACGGAGGGTCTTCTCGACGAGGTAGACCTGCGCGCTGTCGGCGGGCTCCACGGATGTGGGCTCGGGGCCTTTGTCGCAGACTTGGAGGTTGCGCTGAACCGGCCGAATCTGCCCACATCCTCCGGTACAGACTTCGCACATTGAGCGGGTAGCCTCTACACCCCCTCCATCTTCGCGGCCCGATCAGGCTCCGCGCGGATGAATGGCCTCACCGGCCCGGTGCAGAGACTCAACGGTGATCCGCTCCACCCAACTGCGGACCGGGCGCTGATCGGAGAGCACAAAAGAGCTGCTGCGCTTCAACGAGGCGGCCCAGCGCGGGAAGGCGGGCCTTCGCCGGCAGCCTGTGGTGCCAAACGGCGTGTCAGCGGCCGGCGATGTAGAAGGAGCGGCGGGTGCGGGTGGAAATCGGCCCACCCGTACCAGCCAGGGCGCCGATCAGGCCAGGGCGGCCTTCACAGCGGCGTAGTCCGGCTCCACGCCGGGATTGGGGCCAACCCAGGCGTAGGAGATGGTGCCGTTCTCATCGACGATGAAGACAGAGCGCTTGGCCACGTTGAAGCCGGGCAGGCCGGCGAGGTTCTCGAAGACCACGTCGTAGGCGGCGATGGCGGTCTTGTTGTAGTCGGAGAGCACCGGGAAGTTGAGATCGTTCTTCGCCGCGAAGGCCGCGTTGGCGAAGGGGCTGTCGGTGCTGATGCCGAAGACGGTGGCGTTGAGATCGTTCAGGTCGGCCAGGGCGTCGCGGAAGGTGCAGAGCTCCTTCTCGCAGACGCCGGTGAAGGCGGCGGGGAAGAAGGCGAGGACGACCTTCTTGCCGCGGTAGGACGACAGGGTGTGGGCGACGCGCTTGGTGTCGTACAGGGTGAATTCGGGGGCGGACTGACCGAGCAGGCTCATGAAAGACTCCAGAGAGTGGGAGGGTTCAGGCGTTGAGATCATCGACCAGGGCGCCGCGCACCGCGCCGGAGAGCGAGACGGTGGCCTGGTAGGCGGGGTGGGAGACGGTGAGGTGAGCGGGGCTGCGCAGGTCGGAGAAGGCGCGCTGGGCGGCCTCGTCCAAGGAGAAGCGCACGAACTGAACCGAGGAGACCCGCTCGGTGCTGTACTGGTCGGCGTCGAAGCGGGCGACCACGGGCTCCGCGCCGCCAAGACGCAGGGAGAGGCTGCCGGCGAGGCCGACCAGGGCGCGGAGGAGCTGGTCGCGGGCCCGGGGCTCCTCCACCTCGATGAGCAGGGTGGCCGACAGCTCGCCGGAGGCGGGGAGCAGGGCGTTGTAGGTGGACAGCTCGTGGGCGACGGCCTCGGGGGCCACGATGCCCTCGACCCGGCACATCTCTTGGACCTGCCACCAGACCGTGTCGCGGCACTCGAAGAGCAGGGTCATGTGGGGGCCCAGGGCGACCGTGCGGGCCGCCTTGGTGGTGATGATCTGTTTTTCTCGATGGCTGCGCACGGCCTTGAAGTCGGCGATGGAGAGCAGCTCAGTCGCGTCGATGGGCTTCATTCGTCCTCGGCGGGCGGCGGCGGGGTCGCGGGGCCGCGTGGCGGGAGGGGGGTGGTGGCGGTGCCGCCATAGGAGCGCCACATCACCTCGATGGGGTGCTCGACGGACTGACCCGTGCCCTCCTCGATCTGGAGCTTGGCGATGAGGCAGTCCGACGACAGCGTGCCCTGCTTGGGCTCGGTGAGGCCGGTGAGCAGCTTTTCGGCGCCCTTCTTGGACAGCTCGTAGTACTCCTTCTTCATGCCCCAGGTGCCGTCCATGCAGGAGCACTGATCGACCAGCTTGACCTTGGCGCCGGGCAGGCCCTTGAGCATGTCGCGGCTGCGAAAGCCAATCTTCTGCACCTTCAGGTGGCAGGGCAGGTGGTAGCCGATCTCGCCGACGTTGACGCTGTAGTCGGTGTGGAGCTTCTTTTCGCGCTTGAGCTTGAACAGATACTCCATCAGGTCAAAGGCCTTGGCGCCGACGGCCTTGGCGGCGTCGCTGCCCAGGTAGTCGTGCCACTCCTTTTTGATCATGAAGGAGCAGGTGGGGCCGGGGCTCAGCACGTCGCAGCCGGCCTCGACATAGGTCTTGAGGATCTCGACGTTGTGGCGCGCCCAGTCGGTGGCCCGGGGCACGTCGCCGCCGTCGAGGGCGGGCATGCCGCAGCACTTCATCTCGGGCGCAAAGACGGTGATGCCGTTGTGCTCCAGCACCTCGACGGCGGCGCGGCCGACCTGGGGCTCATTCCACTGCACCGAGCAGGTGTAGAAGAGCACCACCTTGGGGCCGGTGACCGTTTTGGGGTCGGGGCGGGTGGGGTGGCGCTTGGCGAACCACTCCAGGAAGGTCTCGCTGGCGAAGGTGGGGAGCTGGCGGTTGCGGTGAATGCCCAGCGCCACCTCCATCATCATGCGGTTGACCTTGACCTTGGCGCCGAAGTTGGCGATGCCGGGCAGCAGGGTGCCGAGCTTGCCCACCATGTCGGGGTCGCCCAGCACGCGGTCTTGCAGGGAGACGCCCTTTTCTTTGGCGTCAATCGCCTTGTGCCGGAGCATCAAGCGGGGGAAGTCCACCGCGAACTCGTGGGGCGGCACATAGGGGCAGATGGGGTCGCAGAGCTTGCACTGGTAGCAGAGGTCGACCACCTCTTGAAAGACCTGCTGGGGCAGGCGCTCCAAGGCCTCGGCCTGGCCGAGGATGTCGGCGCGGGGGGCGGCGGCGTGGGGGGCGTCGGCCAGGGCGGCGTGGTTGCCGTGGGCGTCGACGGCGATCGACTGCTTGGGGGCCTCGATCGGCGGGCTCGTGTCCAGGGCGTCGACGGCGTTGAAGAGGGCCGGGAAGGAGGGGCAGAGGTTCCAGCAGAGCCGGCAGCCGTTGCAGATCTCGAAGACGCGCTTCTCTTCGGCGACCAGGGCCTCGCGGCTCCAGTAGATGTCTTCGCGGGGCGAGGGGATGCTGCGGGCCATGGACGCTCGGGGGCTGGGAAGGGGAGGGGACCCCGGGCGACGATCGCCGCCCCGGGCGGGGCGCCGCGATCAGCCGATGCTGTCGAGGCCCTTCTGGAAGCGGCCGGCGTGCGACTTCTCGGCCTTGGCCAGGGTGTCGAACCAGTTGGCGATCTCGGGGAAACCCTCGTCGCGGGCGGTGCGGGCCATCGAGGGGTACATGTCGGTGTACTCGTAGGTCTCACCGGCCACGGCGGCCTTGAGGTTGGCCTCGGTGTCGCCGATGGGCAGGCCGGTGGCGGGGTCGCCGACCTGGCGGATGTAGTCGAGGTGGCCGTGGGCGTGGCCGGTCTCACCCTCGGCGGTGTCGCGGAAGAGGCCCGCGATGTCGGGGTAGCCTTCGACGTCGGCCTGCTTTGCGAAGTAGAGGTAGCGGCGGTTGGCCTGGGACTCGCCAGCGAAGGCGGCCTTGAGGTTCTCGTGGGTCTTGGTTCCGTTCAGCGCGGGCATCGGTTGCTCCAGGAGGCGGGTCGTGGGAATTGAACACCGGGGTGCGGTGAACACGGCGGCGCGGAGCCAGGGCCCCGCTCGCCCGGCTGAGGTATCCACCTTCGCGGCCTCGTCAATCATGAACAGGGAGCGAGCGGGCCGGGCGAGGTGGCCCCTTTGGGCCGCCAGCCTGCTTTGTTGGCTCTTCGCCGGCAGCGCGCGGGCCGAGTACCCGGGCTCATTTCCCGTTCGCCTCAGCGGCGGGCTCGTGGGCGGCCTGGGCGGGGGCGAGGCGGGCACGATGGCAGCGGGGCGGGCGATGCTGCGCGGCGGGCGCTTCGCCTTGGAGGGAGC
>JBEIQK010000470.1:0-5166 GCA_040376505.1 Alphaproteobacteria bacterium
GATCACGCTGGCCACGATCTGGGTGAGCTGGTCTTGGAGCTGCGGATCGAGTTGGGCGAGCACCACGGTCATCTCGCGCACCCGGGCGTCGTTCATCCGGTCGAGGAGGGCGGCGCCCTCCGGCCGGATCTCGATGCGCTTCTGCCGGCGATCGGCCGGGTCTTCGATCCGCGAGACGTGGCCGTGCTCCACGAGGCGGTCGACGAGGTGGCTCGTCGCAGAAGGGGACAGGCGCAGGCAGTCCTGCAGCGAGCCCACCGACTTGGCGCCGTGGTAGCGGAGCACATGCAGGGCCACCATTTGGGGCATGGTGAGCCCGCTCTCGTGCATCAGGGCCAGGGTCTCGCCGGCCATCGCGCTGTGCAGCAGGCCCATCAACTCGGGCAGCAGCAGGGCGAGGCGATGGGGCGCGGGCTCATTCATGGACAGCTAAACCTTTCGATGCTTGGGAATAATCCAGGCATCGGATCGGTCAAGCGAAAGGAAGGCTTGCGGGGCTGAAAAGATCCGGTCGCTCGAAGAGTTGGCCGTTCAAGCCGAAGGCCAAAGGTCGCCGTTCACCCCCCGCAGGGCCGGTAGGCCGTGTAGGTGAGCCGCTGGTCGACGCCGACGGTGAAGCCGAGGAGGCCGGCCACCACCGAGGCGCTCTCTTCGGTGGGCAAGGGGCCGAGCGGGGTGGGCGTGGCCAGGACATGCACCTGGCCGTCGTAGATCGAGGCCTTGACGAGGCCATCGCCGACCTTGATGACGCGGGGCAGGGTGACGTCGAGGCGGGAGGGGGCGCCGCGGCCGGGGAAGGTGGTGCGCAGGTCGATCATCTCGTCGTCATCCGCACCCTTCACCGGTGCGCGCTGCACCAGCACCACGCCGTTGTCGGGGCCGGCCTCCATCCAGGAGAGGGTGACATCGGGGCGGATGCCCTCCAGGATGCCGTCGACGAGGTTGATCCCCTGGGCGCCGGCGGCGGAGATGTCGAAGGACTCGCCGTTGTCGCCGGTCGTGAGGCTCAACTGCACCTCACCCTTCTTGTGGGCCCCGGCCTTGCGGCCGGTCACCGGCATCAGGTCGGTCATCCGCACCGCCGGGCTGACGCCGGGGGCGGTGGTGAGGGCGGCCGTCAGCTCGCGCCAGACGCCGTGGTCGAGCGTGCCGGTGAAGGGCCCGGAGAGCGTGTGGTGCTCGGTCTTTCCGGGGCCGCGCCAGCCGCCGGGCTGCATCACCGCGAGGGCCACGGTGGCCTGGCCTTGGACCTGCACGCAGGCGGCCGGCCCGTCGAGGAGCGGCCGGGCGCGCGGCTCCCAGGCGTCGACCTCCTCGTCGATGCCGACGCCAGCGGGGAGGGCCAGGAGGGTCGCCAGAGAGAGCAGGGGCATCGGGGGGCTCACAGGTGAACGGAGAGGCCGAGCCCGGCCTCCCACAGGGCGAGGTCGGCAGCGGTGCGGTAGGCGCCGGAGAGCCGCAGGTCGACGTGGTTTCCGCGCAGGTCGAGGCCGCCGTCCCAGGTCTGCTCGAGGGTCTCGGCGGAGCGGGGGCCGGCGAGGACCCAGGCCGGGGTGTAGGCCACCCAGGGCAACAGGGGGCCGAGGTCGAGGGCGGCGCGGCCCTGGGGCCCCAGGCTGAGGCCGGCTTGGAGGCCCGGGCCGCCGCCGACATCGGGCAGCAGCGCATCGTAGCGAAGGGCCCCGCCTGCCAGGAGGCCGACCGGCCCCAGCCAGAGCCCGTGGGTCGAGGTCAGTCGCAGGTCGGGGCCGGCGACGTCGCCGACCCGGCCGAGCAGGTCGAGGCGGCTCTCGCCGGCGAAGCGCAGGGTGTCATCGGAGAGCTGCCACCACTGGTGGCCCACCGCGGCGCCCAGCGCCATCCCGGCGGGCCCGTCGACGAGGCCGGCGCGGGCGAGGCGGGGCCGCAGGCTGAGCCGGCTGCGCACGAGGTCGCCGGCCGGCGGGAGGGGGGCGGCCGGGGTCGTCGTCGGCTTGGGCGCCGTCGGGATCGCCGGGGTCGGGTTCACCGCGGCCGGCGGCGGCGCGCCGAGGGGGGTGAGGGCCGAGGGGAAGGCCACGCCGCTCGGCGGCAGGGGGATCCAGTCGGGGGCGGGCGGCGCCTCGACCTTGGGGGCCTCGGGGGGCGGCGCGGCCTCTTCGGCGGCGGCGAGCCCGCCCATCCACAACATCCACATCAGCGGCTCCAGCGGGGTCGGCAGGGTAGCGCAACCCCCGGAGGGCGGCGAGGTTCCCTCAGCCGGGCCAGGCGAGGCTGGCCGCGGGGGCGGCGCCGGCCTCTACCGCCGCCATCAGCGCGGTCCAGCGCGCATCTTCGGGCAGCGACCAGTCGATCGGTTGATCGGCGGGGGCGAGGATCAGGGCCCAGCGCTGGGGGCCGGCCTCGGGCCGGGCGATCACCTCCAGGAAGGGCTGTCCGTCGGCGTTGACGGGGAGCTGGCCCACCCGGCGCACCTGGGTGGGTCGGGTGGGGAGCTGCACCTGCCAGTCGCCGCGCTCCGGGCGCCAGAGCAGGACGAGGAGGGCGCTGCGATCGGCCTCGGCGGGGAGGGAGACGCGCACCCGCGTGGCCTCGGCCCCCGACATCGCCCCCATCGGCTGGGCGCCCAGGCGCAGGCCGAGGGGGTGGCGGGGCGGCGGGGGCCGCCAGGCGGGCGCGGGCGGCGGCTCGAACATCTGTTCACGAAGCGACTGAAGCTCGGCCCAGATCAGGGGATCGGCGGCGGCGGCCTCGGCCACCTCCTCGGCGCGGCCGGGGTGCAGCACATCGGCGACGTAGGCGCAGTATTGGGCGTGGTTCATGACTCCCCCAGGGGGTGGGTGGCGGCGCGCATGGCCCGCAGGCGATCGAGGGCCCCGGGAGAGAGACGCTCGGGGCGCGGCACTTCGGGGTGCCAGGCGGCGGCCAGGGTGGCCTTGAGGCCGGCGGGGCCGGCGGCCTCCAGTTGGGCGAAGAGGGGGGCCATCGCGTTGACATGGCCGGTCAGGCCCAGGGCCAGCTCGGCGCGGAGCCGCTCGTAGCCGAGGTCGCGGTCTTTGAGCACGCGGGGCAGGGCTTCTTGGAGCAGGCGGCCCCACTGGGCGTCGGGCTTGTGCAGCCAGGAGCCGGTGGCGGACCAGTGGCGCAGGGCCTCCCAGCGATCGCGCAGGGCCACCAACAGCAGCCAGCAGCGCAGGGCGGCGACGGCCTCGGCGGAGAGCTCGTCGAGCAGGCCCTCGGCGCCGTCGCAGGGCGGGGTCAGCGACTCCTCCCAGGCGGGCAGGTGGTGGCGACGCAGCACCCCGGTGGCCCGGCACCAGGCGTAGATGCGCACGGCGCGGGCGGTCTGTTCGGACAGACCCGGCCCCGGCTGGGTGGCGGCGGCGAGGACCTCGGGGGCCCCCTCCATCACCAGGGCCCGCAGGCGGCCGCGGGTGCGGTTGCGGTGGCGCAGAACGAGGCTCCAGTCCTCGTCGGGGTGGCAGCGGGGGGCGTCGGCGTCGCCCCAGCGGGCGATCAGGCGCAGGGCGATCATCAGGTCGGTGAGGGGCTCGATGCGATCGGGCTTTCCGATGAGCTGGCGCTGCAAACACAGGGCCCGGGCGAGGGGCCCGCTGGCGGCGGGCCAGAGGCGGGCGATCAGGGCGCCCCAACTGCGGCCGGTCAGCTCGGGGCAGCCTATGGCCTTCTCCCAGGTCTCGGGGATCAGCGCCTGGGCGTGGTGATCGAGGGGGCCCGCCGCGGCGGAGCGCGACTCGTAGACCCGGGCGGCGACCTCCTGCCAGCCCGGGGCGCCCTCGCCGCCGCCGACCATGTACCAGAACAGCGTCTCGTCGAGCTCTTTGAGGTAGGGCTCATGTTCGGGCAAGGGCACCCGGGCGGCGAGCAGGGCGCCGCGAAAGGCCCGGCGGGCCGGCGACTGAAAGTGCTTGGTAAACAGAGGCCGCGCGCCCCAGAAGTCGCCCTTGAAGAAGCGGGCCCACATCTGGGCCGCCGCGCCGTCGGCGGTGGGATCCGGGGTGGGCGCCCGACGCAGCCAGGCGCCGCGCTCGCGCAGGGCCACCTCGGCGCCGGTCTCGGCCAGGGCACCGAGGCCCCAAGCGAGGCGATCGTCAAGGCCCAGCGCCCCTTCTCGGGGAGGGAGCTGGGCTGCGACGCTGAGCAGGTGGCCGCGACCGCTGCGGTGGGGGCCGTCGGGCAGCAGGGGCGGCTCGCCAAGGTGCAGGCCGGCGAGGGCAGGCGGCGGGTTGGGTGGGGTGTCGAGGAGGGCGCGCAGGGCGTGGGCGCGCAGGGTGGCGTCGGGCGCGAAGGCCCAGCCGGCGAGCAGGGCGCTGGCGGGGCCGGCGTCGCCGCGGAGCAGGGCCTGGGCGGCCGAGAGGGGGTCGCGGGCCTGCCGGTGGGCCCGCCAGGCCGAAAAGGGCAGGGCGCCGGCCTCTGACGCGATCATGGGCGCCCCCGCGGGCGGGTGACTGGGGCGCCGGGGAGGCCGATCGGCGCGGGGCCGGGGGTGGTGGTCAGCACGAGCAGGTCGCCCGTGCGCAGGTCGAACTCCACGCCGGTGGGCAGGGTGAGGACCTGCATCCCGCCGAGCTCTACCGTGCCATCCACCGAGGCTGATGTGGCGGCGCGCAGCAGGTAGAGCGGGCCTCGCTCCACCCGCAGGCGGCCGCCGGGGAGGCCGCGGGCCAGCGCCTTGCGCGAGAGGCTGGGGTCGTGAACCGAGGCGGAGCCGTAGAGGCCGGGGGCTTCGCCCTGGCGCTGGAGGGTGAGGCCCTCGAGCAGGGGCATCACCAGGCCATCCTCGGGGCCACCGACCACTTCGAGGGCCGTCGCGGCCTCGCCGGGGGGCGCGGGCTCCCAGGGCAGGGCGGCCAGCAGGTCGTCGGGGCTCCAGCCCGCGGTGAGGGCGGCGCCGCGGGCGGCGAGGCGGGGGCTCAGGCGCAGGCCGGGCTCCGGGCTTCGCCCCGACCAGGGCCGCAGGGCGCCGAGCGCGCTCGACAAGGCGGGCTGCGGGCTTTGAGCGAGGGCGAGGTGTTCGAGGCCCAGCCAGCCGGCGGCGCCGCGCAGGGCGGCCTCCAGCAGGGCCTCTCCCGCCGCCGAGCCGGGGGGCCAGGGGAGGTGAACGGCGCGCCGGCGGAGCAGGGCGGTGGTGGCCCGGTCGAGGCGCGACAGGACCAGGGGGAAGGC
>JBEIQK010000691.1:0-3583 GCA_040376505.1 Alphaproteobacteria bacterium
CGATCACGCGCCCCTGGCGGTAGGACTGTGAGCGCTTGTTCTGGTGCAGTGCGATGGTGCCCACCGAGCCCGCCGCCTCGGCCGAGACGTACCAGACGCCGGTCTCGAAGGTCCCGTCGCCGAAGTCGGTGACGTTGAGGTCGTGGCGGCAGACAAAGTGCATCTCTAAGACACGCTGTCCCATCCTGGCCCTCCTGGATGGCCCGGGGTAGCCCGCCGTCCCCGGTGCGGCCAGCGGCTTTGATAGGCTGCCTCCGGTCTCTTGGACAAACCCATGCCACCGTTCGTTCGTTCGGATTCCCGGTATCCGGGGGGGCGCGTGGTGGTGCCGGATGACGCTTCTCGGCAGACCTGCCCTTGTGGCGGTGGTAAGGTTCATCCATCTTGCACAAACACGCCATGGCGTGGGCAATGGCATCGGTTCCACCGTAAAGGCGGATCCGTTCAGCCTCTATGCTGAATGGACGCAGGCCATTCCTGGGGCCCTTGGTCCCGGCGATGGCAGACCTGGCAGACCTCGGCAGACCTGCCAAATCCCAAGGTCTGCCATCCCATGGTGTCGGCGTGGTGGCCCTTCTCGATGCCATGGCATACCTGGCAGACCTCACGGGGGAGCTGCGTACCGATGAGAGTTGTTTTCACGACTTGCAGTTTGCAGCCAAGTGCAAAGCATGAAAACCCCCCCGCGGTAATACAAGGAGCGGGAAGGGGGTGTCAGAGGTACCAGCCCCGCTGAGAGAGGGCACCCAGACGGTGTTGTAGGCTGGCAGACCTCGGAATTGTGAGGTCTGCCAAGGTCTACAAGGTCTGCCTTGGGTTGCCCGCCTTCGATTCCGATAGATGCCAAGGCAACGCGAAAAGCGTGCTGCGTTTCTACGCAGTTCTCAGGGGGAGGTGCGGGCCATGGACAGGTTCAGCTTCGGCCGCTTTGCCAGCGCGGGCGTGCTGCGAGGCCTCCGTTGGGGTCTCCTTCGTGCCTTTCTGACTCAACCCGTTGTTCGTCGGTACCTGGAAGAAGTGGGCGAAGATGGCGCGGTTCGAGCGGTTGTGGCTCAGCCCCGCAAAGGTGTGAACTGGCAGCGCCTCGCGTGGGCCCTGGGCACCGCAACCGACAGCTACCCCTTGGGCCTCGCGAGCGCGCTCGACGCGGTGGCGACGCTCACCCGCGAGCTTTGTTGGCAAAGGAGGTGCGTTGCGGGGGAGGAGAGCCAGGGCGGCTGCATTTGCTGTGCGAACCGGGCCTTGCGTGCCTGGCTGCACAACCGAGAAGGGGCGCGGCGGCTGCTTCGGCGGGCTGTTTTGCTGCGAGGCTTCGGCTTACGCCGCTTCGGATGGCGGCCGAGCTGGCGGCTGGGGCGCGGCGTTCGGACGGAGCGGACCTGGGTGTCACGGAACGACGACGGGGGCCTGCGCATCCGGCTGCCGAGCGCGGTGGGGTCCGGGTGGGTCTTGGCGCGTAGTTGGGCGGACCAGGGGGAGCGGCGGGGCGCCTCAGACGCCATCGGGCGCCCGGTGGTTCGAGGGAGGCCGGGGGGAGCTGCTTCGGGTGCGGTCGAGCCCTGCGAAGGCCCGTTCACCTTGGAGCCATTGGCCGGCAGCCGCGAAGACGCGCTCAGCGTTGCGGGCATCGAGGGCCTGGAGGAGGTGATCCTGGTCGAGCTTTGGCATGGGTGCGCGCCTGGCGTGATTCAAGCCCTGCGGGCCTCCGACCTAATGGCCTACCTGCGCCACAAAGACCTCTGGGGTGTGGTCTCCGAGGCGGTCCGGGCCGAGTTTGAGCTTGTCTTCACCGACGATGAGCTGCCCAGGCGCTTGTTCATCCGAACGCCCGACATCGCGCGGCTCTCCACGCCCAACCACCTTCGAGAGGTCCGGGCCTGGTTGCTCGCGCGCGGCTTCGCGGCTCGGGCGGGCGGCCGATGACCGCCGGCCATCGACTCTGGCTGGCCTTGGCGAAAGGGGCCGACCTCCCCCTGGCGAAGCCAGTGTGGCAGCAGCTCCTCGGCGAAGACGAGGCGCTGGCGAAGGCCTGGATCCGGCCCAGCGCAGAGCGCTCGTCGATGTGGATCTGCGGCGCCGGGCGGAGGGACTGTTGGAGGCGTGTGTTTCGACGCAAGGGAGAGCTCGTCGCGGTGTGCAGCGACGAAGAGCGGCCATGTTCGGTAGCCGTGCTGCGCAGCGCCGAGGCCTTTCTCCACCGCTTCGACCTGCCCGGCCTCTTGGAAGCGTTCCGGCGCGGCCTGGGGCTGACGGGCGGGCCGGTTCGTCGGATCTTGGGGGACCTTTGGAATCTTGGAGACCGGCGCTTTGGCGAGCGGCTGGTGCGGGTGTTCTTCGTCGCCGAGGCCACCGGATCGGCCCTCGACACCGCCGCCCTGGAGGCCGCGGGGCTCGTGGGTGTGGTGATCTGCGCCGGTGATCCGCCGGTGCGGGTGTTCGACCACGCGCAGCTCCGCGGCCTGGACCTGCGACCGCTGGCCGGATGGGCCACCCTGGCCGAGGCCGGCGTGGTCCGCTTCGATCTCGACGCCTTCCTGCTCCACCACCGCTTCCCAGGGCTCGTCGATCCGATGGCCCTCCTCAGCGATCGGGTGCGGCTGCTGCTCGATCCCATGGGCAGCCGGTTGTGGGTGGACCGGCGCATGATCCCGCTGGGCTCGCGGGCGCGCTTGCAGTGGGCCTTCCTTCGGGCCTTGGCCGACCGGGCGGGGCGCGATGTGCCGCGCCTGGAGCTGCTGCCGCTGGTCTACGAGGGCTTCTCCCTGGCCCGCGCCGGGCAGGACTGGGATCGGCGGCTCAAGCAGGTCCGCGAAGAGCTGCCGCCGGCCGACTGGCCCATCGTGGCGGTGCCGGGGACCTTCGCGGTGGGGGGCTACCGCCTGGACCTGCGGCCCGATCAGGTGGCCTGGTGGAGCGAGCCGCCGCCGGAACTCCCCGAAGGGGGCATAGGTGGGGCGCATCCGACCATAAAAAACAAGGTTGTAGCTATAAGATAGCTGGGGCGGGTGGTTTGGTTCGGGATCGGGCGCTTGAGAAGCTACCGGCCACCCGACCGACATGGAGAGGGAACTTGGGTGGGATGCGGGGCACGGAGAGCGACTGTGTCCCCTTCCCGATGTGTACCCTTCTCCACCGCGACGATGTGCCGCTGGAGCCGGTCTTGAACCGGCCAGAGGCCCTGCGCAACCGCGAGGCGACCTGGCTCCTGGGGTCGGCCCTGGAGCCGCGCGACGGCTGGGAGGTGGAAGACAGCGGGCGGGAGGGCGAACGAGCGCGCCGTGGTCGTGATCCACAACCCTGAGAGGTTCGTCATGCCTGAGCTTCATGCCTGTCTGATTGTTCGTCTGTTGCTTCCTCGGGCCCGCCCGTGGGGCGGAGAGGGCCGCCTCGCGGCCCTGGCGCGGGACCTGCTCTGGCTCGGCGTGCCTCGGGTGCCGCTGGCCCAGGTCGCTGAGGTTGCCGGCGTGGACGAGGAGATCGTGGTCTCGCACGCGCGCTCGCTGGGGATGGTGGGCGAGCGCTTCACCCAGCGTCAGGCCGAGCTGCTGCTGGTCTCGATCGACACAAACCCGGAGCGGGTGGC
>JBEIQK010000070.1:0-14545 GCA_040376505.1 Alphaproteobacteria bacterium
CGTGCGCAAACAGAGCGGCACCAACACCATTGAGGTGGCCGACCGCATCATCGAGCGCATCGCCGAGCTGCAGGAGATGCTGCCCGCCGGCTACACCTTGGAGACCCTGCGCGACGAGTCCGCCACCACCCGCACCGGCACCCACAACGTGCAGGAGCACCTGATCGTCGGCTCCTTGCTGGCGGCGGGCGTGGTGCTGCTCTTCCTCGGCAACTTCCGCTCCACCTTGATCGCCGCCCTGGCCATTCCCACCAGCGTGCTCGGCACCTTCGCGGCGATGGCCTACCTCGGCTACACGCTGAACAACATCACCCTCCTCGCCCTGGCCCTGGCGGTCGGCATCGTCATCGACGACGCCATCGTCGTGCTCGAGAACATCTTCCGCTACGTCGAAGAGAAGGGCATGGAGCCGGTGCAGGCGGCGATCGAGGGCACCCGAGAGATCGGGCTCGCCGTGCTCGCCACCACCCTGTCGTTGCTCGCGGTCTTCATGCCGGTGGTCTTCATCGCCGGCATCCCCGGCCGCTTTTTGCGCAGCTTCGGCGTGACGATGTCGGTCTCGATCGCCATCTCGCTCTTCGTCAGCTTCACGCTGACGCCGATGTTGGCCAGCCGCTGGTTGAAGAAGCACACCGGCGAAAAGGGCGCGCTGGAGCGCATGGTCGACGCCTTCTACGGCCCCATCGAGGGCGCCTACATGGCGATGCTGCGCTTCTCGATGCGCCACCGCTGGCTGGTGGTGGTGCTCTCGGTCGGCACCCTGCTGACCACGCCGATCTGGGCCACGATGGCCAAGAAGGGCTTCATCCCGGTCGACGATCGCGCCCAGTTCGAGGTGTCGGTGCGCCTGCCCGAAGGCAGCTCCATCGCCAGCACCGAGGTGGTCACCGAGCGCATCGCCCGGGAGATCCGCCAGATGGACGAGGTACGCACCACCCTGGTGACGGTGGCCGACAACGAGCGCAGCGAAGACAACGTCGGTCGCATCTACGTCGGCCTCGTCAACCCCGATCAGCGCACCTTCGACCAGACCGAGATGATGAACCGGGTGCGCGAAGAGGTGGCCCCGCACCAGCCCCCCGAGCTGAAGATCCTGGTCGGCGAGATCCCCGACTTCGGCGGCGGCGGCTTCTCCACGGCGCGCATCCAGTACAATCTCTCCGGCCCCGACCTCAAGAAGTTGGAGGCCTACAGCACCGAGATCCTCGCCCAACTCAAGGATGTGCCCGGCGCGGTCGACGTCAACGGCTCGCTGGTGCCCGGCAAGCCGGAGATCGGCGTCTACGTGGATCGGGCCCGCGCCGCCGAGTTGGGCGTGTCGGTGGCCGACGTGGCCCAGGCCCTGCGCCTGATGGTGGCCGGCGGTCAGGTCTCCACCTACTCCGAGAATGGTGAACAGTACGAGATCCGCCTGCGGGCCGACGCCGCCTACCGGGCCGACCCCAGCACCCTGGCCCTGGTGCCGGTGCTCAGCAGCCGCGGCGGCACCGTGCCCCTGGGCGACCTCGTGCGCTTTGAGACCGCCAGCGGCCCGTCGAGCATCGACCGCTACCAGCGGCAGCGCACCGTCAACATCATGGCCAACGCCGCCCCCGGCTACGGCGACGGCCAGATCTCCGATGAGGTACAGGCCATCGCCGACAACCTCGGCATGGAGAGCGAGTACAAGCTGGCGCCGATCGGCCAGACCAAAGAGATGAAGCGCATGGCCGTGTCGCTCGGCACGGGCTTTGGCCTCGCCTTCATCTTCATGTACCTCATCCTCGCGGCGCAGTTTGAGAGCTGGGTCCATCCGTTCACGATCCTGCTCTCCCTGCCGCTGACCCTGCCCTTCGCCATCCTCTCGGTGGTCATCACGGGCACCTCCCTCGACCTCTTCTCGGCCCTGGGCGTCTTCGTGCTCTTCGGCATCGTGAAGAAGAACGCCATCTTGCAGATCGACCACACGAACCAGCTTCGAGAGAAGGGCATGGACCGCGCAAGCGCGATCCTCCAGGCCAACAAGGACCGCCTGCGGCCGATCCTCATGACCACCATCGCCTTCGTGGCCGGCATGATCCCCCTGGTCATCTCCCAGGGCATCGGCTCGGGCTTCAACCGCTCGACCTCGGGCGTCGTGGTGGGTGGACAGACCCTCTCCCTGCTCCTCACCTTGCTGGCGACCCCGGTCGCCTACTCGATCATCGACGACATCCTGCAGTTCGCCAAGCGCCTCTTCGGGCAGGCGACCCCTGCGTCGGCGGAGAACTGACATGTGGCTCGCCTTTGTCCTTGGAGCGCAGGCCCTCACGCTGGAGGAGGCCTGGAAGTCCGCCGCGGGCGACTCGCAAGAGGCGGTGATGATCAGCGAGTCGGAGCGCCAGTCGCGGCTGATGCTCTCGCAAGCCCTGTGGAGCCTGGGGCCGCGGGTGGCCGCCACCGGCAACTGGACCCTCAACCAGCGCGAGATCGCACTCGACTTCGGCGGCTCCTTCCCCCCCGAGGTGCTCGCCCTGATCGAGAACGTCACCGGGGCGCCGGTTGACTTTGGCGACCCCACCATCATCCAAGAAAAACAGTACCTCGACGCCAACATCAGCGTCATTCAGCCCCTGCTCAACCTGCGCAGCCTGCCCGGCGTGGTCGGCGCCAAGGCGCTGGTGCGGGCCGGCGAGGCCCAGTCCGAGGCCAGCCTCAACCAGCTCCAGGTCGGCGTCGCGCGGGTCTACTGGGGGGTGCTGCTCGCCCGCAGCGCCGAGAAGATCGCCCAGGACTCTCTGGCCCTCTCGCGCCAGTATGTCCACAACGCCAAGGCGCTGGTCGACGCGGGCTCGGCGCCGCCCCAGGCCCTGCTTCAGGCCCAACTGGCCGAGGCCAAGGCCGAGCGCGACCTGCTCGGCGCCCAGGCGCGGCGGGTGCAGTCCGAGGATCTGTTCAAGGCCCTCACCGGTCTGTCCGCCACCGGCGAGCTGGTGCGGCCGGGGCTGCCGGGGCTGCCATGGTCGAGCGCCGACGAGGCCCTCGGACGCGCCGAGAAGGCACGCCCCGAGCTGCTCGCCGCCAATGAGCAGTCCAATGTGGCCGACGCCTACCGCTCGATCAGTCGGCTCGGCTGGGCCCCCACGGTGGACGGCCGCTTCACCCAGGCCTGGACCGAGAACGCCGGCTTCTCCGGCGAGAACAGCACCTGGATGGTGGTGGTCACCGCCAACTGGACCCTGTGGGACGCCGGCTACCGGGTCACCGACAACCAGCGCACCGCCAGCCAGGCCATCCAGGCCCGGGCCGCCGCCACCAAGATGGTCGAAGACACCGAGGTCGCCGTGCGGGCCGCCTGGAGCGAGAAGGAGCGGGCCACCCAGGCCCTCGCCGCCGCCCAGAAGGAGGCCGCCCTGGGGGCCGAGAACCTGCGCCTGACCGAGGCCAGCCACCGACTGGGGAGCGCCACCGCCCTCGACCTCGAAGAGGCCCGCATCCGCCGCGACGCCGCCCTGCTCGCCGTTGACAGCGAGGAGATGGGCCTGCACCTCGCCACCTACCAGCTCCTGGCCCTGGGCGGCGCGCTGCGCTGATCAGGGGGCGGCGCAGTAGGCCTCGACCGTGCTGACGGCCTCCACCCGCACGGTGGAGCCGAGCCGCAGCACGAACTCGGAGAGGCCGACCTCGCCCGCCCCGCCCCAGTCGTAGGTGTAGCCGAGGCGGGTCCAGGGGTAGCCCTCACCCCGGTAGGACTCCGCCTGCTTCTGGTTGAACCAGGCCCGGTGGGCCGGGTCGACCCCCTCGGGAAAGCGCAGGCCGCAGGTCGTGTCGGTGACCTCGGGATCGGGGCAGGGCCGAAAGGCCTGGGCCGGATCGACGTGCAGCACCACCACATGGGGCCTCGCGCTGTTGGGCCGCAGCCCCAGGAGCTGCACCATCCGCGCTTCGCGGCGGTCTGGCGTCATCGCCGCGCAGGCGCGCTGCAATTGCGGAGCCGGCGTCGCCCAGACCTCCTGGGCCAGCACGAGCTCCTGGCCCACCGCCGCCGTGTAGCCAGGAAAGGTGGTCCAGGTCACCATCCGCACCCGGCCCGACTCGCCCACCCACTCGGCCCCGCCTGTCGGCGTGAGCGCGATCAGATCGGCGCGCACCTCGCGGGGCTCGGCGATGGCGGCGTCGCCGACGGCGAAGCGAAAGGCCGCCTCGGGCGTGGGGGTGAGGCGATGCGAAGCACAGGCGAGCAGAGGTAGAAGCCACATGCCCAGCGCCTAACCAGCGCCACAAGCGGGCATCCAGGCCAGATGAGCCCGCCGTCTTGATTCCGGCCGGGCCTCCGTGGTACGCCCTGCGCACCCCTTCGGTGAGTCATGAAGATCCTGGACCGTCGCACCTACGTTGGCCCCAACCTCTACGCGAACTTCCGCGTCATCCGGTTCACCCTCGACCTCGGCCCCCTGGAGACCGCGCCCAGCGCCGAGATCCCCGGCTTTGTCGACGGTCTCGTGGCCGTGATCCCAAGCCTCGCCGAGCACGGCTGCTCCTATGGCGAGCCGGGCGGCTTCGTGCGGCGGATGCGCGAAGATCGCGGCACCTGGATGGGCCACGTGCTCGAACATGTGGCCATCGAATTGCAGAACCTCGCCGGCTGCAAGGTCACCTTCGGCAAGACCCGCGGCAACGGCACCCCCGGCCAGTACCACGTCGTCTACGAATACGAAGAGGAGCGCGTGGGCATGGACGCCGGCCTGCTGGCCCTGCGCACCCTGCACCACCTCCTCCCCGACGACATGCTTGGCAGCGCCAGCCGCGAGCCCGACTTCCACTTCACCAAAGAGCTGGAGTCCCTCATCCGCGACGCCCAGCGCCGCGCCTTCGGGCCCAGCACCGGCTCGCTGGTCCGCGCCGCCGAGGCCCGCGACATCCCCTGGATCCGGCTCAACAACCACAGCCTCGTGCAGTTTGGCCACGGCAAGTTCCAAAAGCGCATCCAGGCCACCGTCACCAGCGAGACCCGGCACATCGCCGTGGAGATCGCCAGCGACAAGGAGCTGACCAACCAGATCCTGGGCGAGGTCGGCCTGCCGGTGCCCCGCCAAGACCAGACCACCAGCGCCGATGAGGCCGCCCGCTCCGCCCGCCGCCTCGGCTACCCCGTGGTTGTGAAGCCGCTCGACGCCAACCACGGCCGCGGCGTCTCCATCGGCCTCACCACCGAGGAGCAGGTGCGCGTCGCCTTCGCCGCCGCCCGCGAGCACAGCCGCTATGTGCTGGTCGAGACCTACATCGCCGGCTTTGATCACCGCATGCTGGTGGTAAACGGTGAGCTCGTCGCCGCCAGCAAGCGCGTCCCCGGCCACGTTATCGGCGACGGCGTTCACACCATCGCCCAGCTCGTCGACATCGTGAACAGTGACCCCCGCCGCGGCATCGGCCACGAGAAGATCCTCACCCGCTTGGAGCTCGACTTCCAGGCCCGCCGTCTGATGGAGGCCGCCGGAAAGACCGACGAGACCGTGCTCGCCGACGGGGAGCTCTTCTTCTTGCGGTCTACCGGCAACCTGTCCACTGGCGGCACCGCCATCGACGTCACCGACGTCGTGCACCCCGACAACCGCGAGATGGCCGTGCGGGCCGCCGCCGCCGTCGGCCTCGACGTCTGTGGCGTGGACTTCCTCACCACCGACATCTCCAAGTCCTACAAGGACGTCGGCGGCGGCATCTGCGAGGTCAACGCCGCGCCGGGCTTCCGCATGCACGTCGCCCCCTCCGAGGGCACCCCCCGCGATGTGGCGGGCTCGGTGGTCGACATGCTCTTCCCGCCGGGCACCCCCACCCGCATCCCCATTGCCGCCATCACCGGCACCAATGGAAAGACCACCACCACCCGCATGGTGGCTCACATCCACAAGATGGCCGGCGCCCACGTGGGCATGGCCACCACCGACGGTGTGTACGTAGACGGTCGCCGCACCGTCGAGGGCGACATGACCGGTCCGGTCGCCGCCCGCATGGTCCTGCGCGATCCCACCGTCTCCGTCGCGGTTTTGGAGACCGCCCGCGGCGGCCTCGTGCGGGCCGGCATGGGCTACAAGCGCCCCAATGTCGCCTGCTGCTTGAACGTCGCCGGCGACCACCTCGGCCTCGGCGGCGTCGACACCCTGGAGCAGCTCGCTGAGGTCAAGCGCATCCCCATCGAGGTGGCCAGCGACTGTGTGGTCCTTAACGCCGACGACGCCCTCTGTGTGGCCATGGCCGAGAAGAGCCGCGCCAAGCGGGTCTGCTACGTCACCCTCAACCCCGGAAACGCGCTGGTGCGCGAGCACATCCGCGCCGGCGGCATGGCCGTCGCCGTGGAGAACGGCGTAAACGGACAGATGATCTCTCTGTTCGACCGCGGCGCCCACATGCCCCTGCTGTGGACCCACCTCGTGCCCGCCACCTTGGAGGGCAAGGCCACCCACAACGTGCAGAACGCCATGTTCGCCGCCGCCATGACCTACGCGATGGGCGTCAAGCTCGACGACATCCGCCACGGTCTGCGCACCTTCGACACGACCTTCTTCCAGACCCCCGGCCGGATGAACATCTTCGATCAGCACGGCTTCAAGGTCATCCTCGACTATGGGCACAACCCCCACGCGTTGGAGGCCATGTGCACCCTCGTCGACAACCTGCGCGAGGGCACCAAGGGCAAGGGCGTGGTCGTGCTCGCCGTGCCCGGTGACCGCCGCGATGAAGACGCCGTCGCCGTCGCCGCCCGGGCCGCCCGCTCCTTCGACCACTTCATCCTGCGCCGCGACGACAACCCCCGCGGCCGCCGCGACGACGAGATCCCCCGCCTGATGGAGGCGGAGCTGCTGCGCCTCGGCGTCTCCGCCGAGCGCATCACGGTCATCCCCAATGAGCCCGACGCTGTCGATGCTGCCTTGAAGATGTGCAGCAAGGGCGACCTGCTGCTGATCTTCGGCGACAAGATCTCCCGCACCTGGAAGCAGATCATCTACTTCGGCGGCCGCGAGCCCAGCGAGGCCCCCAGCCGCGCGGTGAAGCCCGTCGTCGAAGAGGTGGCGCTCGGTGATCTGTCCACCCTGCAAGGCACCCTGGTGCGCGACAGCCGCGGCGTGGTGCTGATCTCCAAGCCCGAGGACGCCGACTGATGCAGCTCATCGAGTCCCGACGCATCACCGGAAGACACCTGCTCACCGACGAGCCCGGCGCCGCCGCCGAGCTGCTGTTCGAGGCAGGCGAGGATGGCAACGACGCCCTGGACCTCATCGGTGATCGCGCCCTGGGGCTCGCCGAGGCGCTCGGCTGGCCGCGGCCGCGCTTCACCGTGCGGCGCGGGTTGAAGGGCGCCAGCGTGGCGCTCACGGCCCCCGTCGATCAGCTCATGACCGCCACCAGCCTGCTCGACTGGGCCGCCCGCGGCAGCCCCAGCGAGGCCGAGGTGCGCGCCGAGGCCGCCCGCGAAGAGAACCTCGCCCTGCGCAGCTCGGTCGCCGCCGCCCATGCCGCCGGCCTGCCGGTCTTCTGGGATGACGAGGGGCTCACCTTCGGCCTCGGCTGCCACAGCGAGACCCTGCCGCTCACGGCCCTGCCGGCCGTGCCCGATCCCGCCCGCCACAAGCCGATCCGCTTCGCCTTCATCACCGGCACCAACGGAAAGACCACCACGAGCCGCCTGCTCAGCCACATGGCCTCGGTGTCGGGCCTGCGCGCCGGGCACACCAGCAGCGACGGCGTGCAGGTGGCCGGGGCCTGGGTCGATCGCGGCGACTGGACCGGCCCCGGCGCCGCCCGCACCCTGCTGCGCCGCCCCGACGTCGAGCTGGCCGTGCTGGAGACGGCCCGCGGCGGCCTCCTGCGCCGCGGCCTCGCGGTGGACGGCGCCGCCGTGGCCGTGGTCACCAACATCAGCGACGATCACCTTGGCGAGTGGGGCATCGACGACCAGGACGCCATGGCCGACGCCAAGCTGGTGGTGGCCCGGGGCCTGCGGCCGGGCGGCACCCTGGTGGTCGACGCCGACTGCCCGCCCCTGCGCGCCGCCGTCGCCCGCGTCTGGCGCGACCGGCCCGACCTCGTGGTGCGCTGGTTCTCGATGACCGAGCCCACCGAGGGCGCGGTCATCGACGGTCACTTCATCCTCGGCGGCCAGCGCCTGATGCGCGTCGTCGACGCCCCCATCACTGTCGAGGGTGCGGCCCGCTACAACATCGCCAACGCCCTGGCCGCCGCGCTGGCCGCCCAGTCGTTGGGCATCTCCCTGCCGGCGATCCGCGAGGCGCTGACCACCTTCCTGCCCAGCCCCGATCAGAGCCGCGGGCGCACCAACCTCTTCCGGGTGGGCGGCGCCACCGTCCTCGTCGACTTCGCCCACAACCCCGACGGGCTGCGGCGCATCGCCGAGCTGGCCCGCAACATCCCCGCCGCCCGGCGCCTGTTGCTGATCGGCCAGTCTGGCGACCGCTCCGCCGCCCACACCCAGGCGATGGCCGAACAGGCCGCCAGCATCCCGCCCGACCTCGTCGTCATCAAGGAGCTCCCAGCGCACCTGCGCGGCCGCAGCCTGGGCGAGGTGCCCGCCGAGCTGCGCCGTGAGCTGCTCGCCGCCGGGGTGGCCGACAAAGACATCCTGATCGTCAACGACGAGGTGGAGGCCGTCCGCGCCCTCCTCGGCTGGGCCCGCGACGAAGACCTGCTCATCCTGCTGGTTCACGAGCAGTTTGACGGTGTGATGGGCGCCCTGCAGCAGGCCGGCGCCCACCTGTGGACCCCCCGCCGCAAGGTGCTTGAGGCCGGGCTCTAGCCATGGCCGGCCCCCAGGACACGCTCGTTCCCGAGGAGGAGCCCGCCTCGGGCATCCCTCCCCGGCCCCTGCCGGCCGGCCTCATCGCCGTGGCCCACCTCGGACGCGGCGGCATGGCCGAGATCATCGGCGTGCGCGACCGCAGCGGACGGCCCCTGGCCCTAAAGCGCCTGCACCGCGGCTTGGAGCACCACCCCCGCGTGCTGGCCGCCTTTCAGAACGAGGTGGCCGTGCTCTCCACGCTGGCCCACCCCAACATCCCCCACGTCGAGGCCCGCGGGGTCGAGCGCGACGGCCAGGTCTGGTTCACCATGCCCTGGCTGCGCGCCTGGCCCCTCTCCCGCCAGCTCCCGGCCCACGGCGGCGAGCCGCGCAGCCTGATGGAGGCCTGGAAGCTGACGGCGATCGTGGCCTCGGCGGCCCGGGCCCTCGGCAGCGCCCACGCCTGGGGCTTTGTGCACAATGACGTGCGGCCGGAGAACCTCCTCGTCGATGATGCAGGCCAGGCCTTTGTGATCGACTGGTCTGCCACCAAAAACTGGTCGCCCGGCACGCGCCCGCCGCCCCGCGATCAGCTCAGCGGCGCCCCGGGCTGGATGGCCCCCGAGCAGGCCCTGCCCGGCAGCAAGCCGATCACGCCCGCCACCGACGTCTGGGCGCTCGGCTGCCTGCTCCACGCCATCCTCCTCGGCCGCCCCCCCCACGGCTTCGCCGACCCCCTGCGCTGCGTGAGCGAGGCCGCCGAGGCCCGCCCCGTAGGCGATCCCCCCAGCGGGATGCTGCGCTGGCAGCGCGGCCTCTGGCGGTTGATGGCGCCGGCCCTGCACCCCGACCCCAAGCTGCGCTACCCCACCGCCGCCGCCCTGGCCGACGTGGTGGAGCGCTGGCGCCTGCGAACCGCCCGCAGCGTCGAGGCCGAGGACGCCGATCCCATCGTCCCCACCGATCCGTTTGGCTTTCTGCCGAACCCGCCGAGACGTGGGCCCTAGCCGCACCCCGCGGCCCCCCTGCATTCGACCGCGACGTGTAGATGGTTAGGAACGCACATGCCCGGGTCCCGGCTGTGTCCGGCCGCGGTTTAATCACCGCCTTCGACCATCCGATAGAGCCTCAAGGCCCTCCCGGCGCTCGCCCTTCTTCCCTGTTGAGGCTCTCCTCATGGCGATGACCGTCCGCACCAACCTCTCGGCCATCCAGTCTGCGGGTGTCCTCGCCCGGACGAACACGGCGCTCAGCAAGTCGCTGCTGCGCATCTCGTCGGGCCAACGCATCACATCCGCCGCCGACGATGCAGCCCGCCTGGGCGTCGCGGTGGATTTGCAGACCGGCGACCGCAGCGTGCGCCAGGCGATGCGCAACACCAACGACGGCATCTCGCTCATCCAGACCGCCGAGAGCGCGTCGGACGCGGTGACCTCGATGCTCCAGCGCATGCGCGAGCTCGCGGTGCAGGGGGCCTCGGAGACCATCACCAGCACCGAGCGCTCCTACGTCGACGAAGAGTTCCAAGAGCTGCTCTCCGAGATCGACCGCGTGGCCGCCTCCACCGAGTTCAACGGCCTCAACGTCTCCGACGGCACCACCACGGCCCTGCAGGTGCAGGTGGGCATCACCAGCTCGGCCACCAACAGCCAGATCACCCTGCGCCTGGGCGACCTCACCGCCAACTCCGGGCTCGGCGTGAGCGCCCTGGCCATCACCAGCGCCAGCGCGGCCTTGACGGCCTTGGACGCCCTCGACACCGCGATCAACTCGGTGAACGGCTTCCGCGCCCAGCTTGGCGCCGTGCAAAACCGCATGGAGTCCTCGCTCAACCACTCCCAGGCCTACTCCGAGGCGCTCTCCGCCGGCTACAGCTCGGCGATGGACCTCGACTTCGCCGAAGAGACGGCCAACCTCACCCGCAACCAGATCATGCAACAGGCGGGTATTTCGGCGATGGCCCAGGCCAAGAACATCAACCGGGGCGTCATCGCGCTGCTCTCCTAAGCCTGCGCGCGCACGATCAGGGGCCTCCCAACGGGGGCCCCTTTCTTTTTGTCGACGGTTAAGCCCGCCTCAGGGTCGCCCGGCGGCGCCCCCGCGCGTGCGGCGAAGCCCTCGCCTTGGAGGTTGGCGTGCCTCAGTGGATCACCCTGCCGCGGGAGCCCGATCCCGCCCGGGCCCCGGCGCTGCTCCGCTTCTTGCGGGGGGCCGACGACGCGCTCCAGGCCGAGGGCTGCCTGCGCCTGCCGCCCATCGCCGGGCTGGCCACCCTCACCTGGGTTCGGTGGCTCTACCGGGCCTGGCTGGAGGCCGCCCCCCGCTGGCGCGCCCTCGTTCACCTCGATCCCGCCTTGCTCCCCGCGGTGCCGCGCCGCGGAGAGGCCGGCGCCGGCGGCCTGCCCGGGTCCATCCTGCCCGAGCTCATCGAGCAGGCCGCCGGCGGCTGGCTCTTTCTAGGGCCCGGCTGGGCGACCCTCGCGCCGCTGGACGCCCTCGTCGCCGCCGCGCGGGCCCGCTCCATCCGCCTGCTCCTCGACGATCCGGCCCTGCCGCCGATCGCGGTGCCCACCCCCTTCGTTCAGCACCTGCGCTGGCTCGATCCGCACCACCGCGTGGCGGTGGACCCCTCGCTGAGCGCGCTGCGGCGCAGCCTCTCGGCCCAATGTCGGGCAGGCGCCATCGTCCACCTGAGCGGCCCGGCCGGCAGCGGCAAGCGCAGCCTCGCCCGGTGGGCCCAGGCCGAGCTGGCCCCCGATCGCGGCCTCTCGGTGATCCGCGCGCCCCAGCCCGACCGCGTCAGCCCCGGCCGCTGGCTGCTCTTCGAGGAGCTCTCCCAGCTCGATCCCGCCTGGATCGACCCCCTGCGCGCCCGCCTCGCCGACGAGGAGACCGGCGCCCAACCGCCGATGGCCACCGAACGCGACGCCCCGCCCCGCCCCGATCGCCCCGAACTGGAGCCCATTCTGGGCGAGAGCCCCGCCATCCGTCGGGTGCTGGACCGCACGGTGCGCATCGCCCGCAGCGCCCTGCCGGTGCTGGTGCGCGGCGAGAGCGGCGTGGGCAAGGAGGCGATGGCCGAGGCCATCCACCGCCTCTCGGGGCGCACAGGCCCGCTGATCACGGTCGACCTCAGCAGCCGCAGCGAGTCGCTGATCGAGAGCGAGCTCTTCGGCCACGTCAAAGGCGCGTTTACGGGCGCCCTGCGCGATCACCGCGGCTGCTTCCAAGATGCCCACCGCGGCACGCTCTTCTTGGATGAGCTCGGCAACCTGCCCCTCTCGCTGCAGACCCGCCTGCTGCGGGCCATCCAGCAGCGCGAGGTGGTGCCAGTGGGCGGCAGCCGGCCGATCCCCGTCGACGTGCGCATCGTCGCCGCCACCAACGCCGACCTCGAGGCCGACATCCGGCGGGGCACCTTCCGCCAGGATCTGCTCTACCGGCTCAACCCCGGCGCCGCCCTCTGGCTGCCCCCCCTGCGCGAGCGCCCCGAGGACATCCTGCTCCTGGCCGAGCGCTTCCTCGCGGCTGCCGCCGAGGCGATCGGCGAAGAAGCGCCGCCGATCAGCGCCGAGGCCGCCGACCGCCTGCTCGCGTGGAGCTGGCCCGGCAACATCCGCGAGCTCAAGCAGGTGATCGAGACCGCCCACCTGGAGAGCGGCGGCGGCCCGATCGAGCCCAGCCACCTGGGCCCCCTGGGCGCCGACAGCGCCGGCACGGCACCCCTGCTGCTCACCTCCTCAGACCCCGAGGAGAGCTGGGAGCGGGCCTGGCCCCTGCGCCGCGACGAGGTCCACCGCCTGCGGGCCGTCACCCTGCCGGTCCTCGGCTTGCACGATCGCGACCCCCGCGGCGTGCGCAGCGCCGTGCTGGCCTCCCTCGACGGGCGGCCGATCCGCGCCGACACCCTGCACATCCTCGAGCACCGGGCCTGGTGGGGCCACTACACCGAGCTCGATCGCGCCCTGGAGGCCATCCGCAGCAATGTGGCCGGCCTCGTCGACACCCCCACCCTCGAGGCGCGCCTGCCGCACCTCGTCTCGGATCAAGGCCGGGCGCCGATCTCCGTGCTGCTCTTTCCGAGCCGCGGCGAGGATGGCCAGCTCCGCGGCCTGCGCCAACGCTTTCGCGAGGGCGCCGTGGTGGTGGGGCGGGCCGGCAGCCTGCGCGATCTCGAGCCGCAGCCGCGCACCCCGCCCGAGGTCGCCAGCCGCCTTCGCCGCCGCGCCAGCGCCCTGCACCAGCTCCTCGGCCAGACCCAGCCCGGCTTCCTCCGCCTCGACCTCACCGCCCAGATCGCCCGCGCCCACCTTCTGCTCCGCCGCGGCGCCAAGGGCCTCGAGGTGCTGCTCCTCCCCGAGGTCGACCTCGCCGTGGAGGCCTGGGGGGCCGACGACGCCATCCCCCAGCCCGTGCTCCCCGATCGACCCGTGCCCATCGGCGCCGCCGGCGAGGTGCGCCTGCTCAGCGGCGACGGCGAGCAGGTGCTGGTGCGCTTCTACGTCTTCGATGGCCCGATGGCCGAAGAAGACCTGGCCCCCCGCCTGCTCAGCCGCGTGCCCGCCGACGCCGCCGCCGAGACCCTGGCCGCCGGCGGGAGCCCCCCCAGCGACGCCGCCATCGAAGCCGAGCGCGGCTACCGCGGCCTCGATCCCGTCGAGCGGGCCGCCTTTCGCAAGCTGATCGCCGACTGGCTGGCCCTCGGCGGCGCCTTCGCCGTCCATGTGCGCACCGCCGCCCGGCGGATGGCCGAGGAGCCCGGCCTGGGCTGGCTCTCCCGCCGCCTCGACACCAGCCACCCCACCCAGGACTGCGGCCGCCTCGTCGAGCACAAAGACAACGAGACCCTGCGCGCCGAGCTGATCGCCGAGCTGCGCGCCCGGCCGCAGCCCCAGCTCGACTCCGAGCGCCTGCCCAAGCGCCTGCGCGACGCCCTCGCCCCTCGCGTGGGCTGAGGCGCCATGCGCACCCCCGACGATCCCGCCCACACCTGGGCCGAGGCCGACGAGGCCACCCCCATCCTGCTGCCCCCCGGGCTGGATCGCTACGAATTCGGCCCCCTGCTCGGCCAGGGCGGGATGGGCAGCGTGTACCGGGTCACCGATCGGCACCTGCAGCGCACCGTCGCCATGAAGCTGATCCGCCCCGAGCGAGAGGGCGACGCCACCTTGCAGGCCCGCCTCGCCCAGGAGGCCCGGGCCACCGCGAGCCTGCAGCACCCCGGCATCGTGCCCGTCCACGACCTCGGCCGCACCGCCGACGGCCGGATCTTCTTCACGATGAAGGAGGTCGAAGGCCGCACCCTGCAAGAGCTGATCGACGCCCAGCACGCCGCGCGGGTCGGCGGTGACTGGCGCATCCCGCCCAGCGGCTACAGCCTGCCCCGCCTGCTCGAGACCTTCCGCCGGGCCGCCGAGGCCGTCGCCTACGCCCACGCCCGCGGCGTGATCCACCGCGACCTCAAGCCGGCGAACATCCTCGTGGGCCCCTATGGCGAGGTGCTGGTGGTGGACTGGGGCATCGCCAAGGTGCTGGCCACCGGCCCCTGGCAGCCCCATGGAGAGCCCCGCCTCACCACCGACGGCCTCACGCGCATGGGCCCGAGCCCCGGCACGCCGGCCTACATGTCGCCCGAGCAGCTCCGGGGCGAGCCCCTGGGCCCCCACAGCGATGTCTGGGCCCTGGGCGCCGTGCTGGTGCAGATCCTCACCGGCTCACCCCCCTTTGGCACTGCCCCCCTCGCCGCCCGCGACGCCGTACTCGGCGGCGCCCCCCCCCCGATGGCGCCGCCCGCCC
>JBEIQK010000851.1:0-2708 GCA_040376505.1 Alphaproteobacteria bacterium
GCTCGGCGACGAAGGCGGCGGGGAGGCCCCCGGTGCGGCGGTGCAGGAGGCGGGCGGCGTCGGAGGGCAGGTGGAAGATGCGCTCGGCGCCGCCGAAGAGGGGCACCAGGGCCTCCACATCGAGGGGAGCCAGGGTGGCCAGGGCACCGCTGCGCCGCCCCGCGAGCACCGGCCAGGTGGACAGTCCGGTCTCCAGGAGGCGGCGGGACCAGCGATCGAGCGCGTCGAGCTCATCGATCACCAGGACGCAGCGCGCGGCGGCGAGGCCGTCGAGGGCGGCGCGCAGGCCAGCCAGATCGCCCGGAATGACCGACAGGGCGGCGGCGAGGGCGGCGTAGGGCTGCTCGCCCTGAACAGAGACCGGGATCGTCGTCCACCCAAAGGCGGGCAGCGCCGCGACGACCTCGGCGAGGAAGCGGCTGCGGCCGACCCCAGCGACCCCGCCCAGGGTGAAGGCGCGGCCGGCCGTCAGGGCGGCGAGGGCCTGGGTCTGTCCACGATCGCCGCCCAACCAGGGCAGGGGATCGGGGCGGGCGGCGCCATCCTCGAGCAAGCGGAGGACGGCCTCGGCGGAGGGGGGCCGGGCGTCTGGATCCGTGGCCAGCAGCGCGTCGAGGGCGGCGGCCACCGGGGGCGGCAGGGTGGGAAGGAGCCCGCGCAAGGAGGGAGCCGGCCGCGCGGCCCGGGCGCTGAGGAGGGTGGAGACATCGGCGTGATCGTGGGGCACCGAGCCGGTCAGCGCCTCGACCACCATCACCCCAACGGCGTAGAGGTCGGCCCGGGCGTCGACCCGCTGGCCGCGGCACTGTTCAGGCGCCATGTAGCGGGGCGTGCCCACCACCTGGCCATCGCGGGTGAAGGTGGCGCCGGTGACGGCCCCGCGGGCGAGCCCAAAGTCGAGGAGGATCGGCGTGCCGTCGGCCTGGATGAGGATGTTGCTGGGCTTGAGATCGCGGTGAACAATCCCGGCGGCGTGAACCCCTTCGAGCACCCGCAGGAGGGCCCGCACGGCGGGGCGCAGGCCGGCCCAGGAATGCGGCCCTTCGGCACCCGGAAAAGGCCGGCCCTCCACCCGCTGCATGGCGATCCAGGCCTGGTGGTCGCCGATCTCGGCGTCAAAGAGGGCCACCACGCCGGGCAGATGGAGGTGCCGGAGCGCGGCGACCTCGCGGCGAATGCGACTGGCGTCGCCGGTGCGCAGCCACAGGCGCTTGAGGGCCACGACCTGGCCGCTGCGGCGATCGACCGCCTACCAGACCTCGCCAAAGCCGCCGCGGCCGAGGAAGCGCGTCTGGACGAAACGCGCTTCGACGGAGTCCGAGTCATTGTGGGCGGCCGCTGTCGACATCTCCCGAGAGGGTACCACGGTCGGCCGATTCTTCAAGGAGTCCCGGGGTGGTTAGCGAAGGTTCCAGGCCTCCAACGGGCCGATCAGGTTCACCGTGCTCAGCCCCTTGCCGCTCTGGTAGACCAGCGACAGATATCCCTGGCCATGAACGGTGACTGGATTCAGCCCCGCCAGCTCATGTTCGGGCGGGCTCTCCAGCACGAGGTGCAGGCGCTGACCATCCCACCGCCAGAGGTTGGACCGGCCTTCGGGGCGCACGTCTGTGTCCTCGGCAATGAACAATCCATGACCGGGCACATAGGCGATGTTGTCGGGGTTTTCGATGGTGTCCGCGACCTCCACCCGAACTGAGCGGGCCACGCCGTCGGCGTCGAGGGGGAAGGCCAGGATGGCGCCCCCGGCGCGATCGGGCAGTCCGGCCACCAGTCCAGACATCGGCGGCAGCACCGAGGAGACGGCCAGATACAGAACGCCCTCGCCCACCGCGAGGCCCTCGGTCTTGGTGAAGCCCGTGCTGGCGCCCTTCATCGCGGCGTAGCGGCGGGCCTCAAAGCGGCTGGCCCGCGCCTCCTGGCCGGGGCGAACCTTGAGGCACTCCTCGCCGGTCCAGGTGAGCGCCCGATCGAAGCCGGCGGGGCAGGGCGTGGCGATCACGCGCTCCAGCAGCTCGTCGAAGCGCGGGTTGCCCTGGAGCTCGGACTCGCTGGCGTGACCGAGGGAGACCCAGGAGACGACGGCGCCTTCGATGCGGGCGGCGAAGAGCTCGCCGGCGCTCAGATCGCCGGGGCGATCGGCGACGAAGCGGTAGAGGCCGCCGCCGCCGGCCGGGGCGACCTTGTCGTCGGCGGGGTAGGTGTCGTCGGAGAGGTAGACGGTGCGCTGATCGGCGAGGACCACGCCCAACTCGTGGCTGAAGCGGCCAAGGGCGCGGCGGGGGCTCGCGGCGGCGGTGGGGGTGGAGAGCTCCCAGATCCAGCCGACGGCGTAGGGGCTCGAAAAGCCGCCGGTGGAGAAGCCGTAGTCGGGCACCTCTTCGGTGGGGCCGCGGCCGCGCTCGGCGGTCTTCACGAGGGCGCCGTCGGGGCCGACCATCGCGGCGTCGGGCTCGTACTCCTCGCTGCCGAGGTGGCTGCCCCAGGGGGTCACCGAGGCGGCGCAGAAGATGTAGCCGCCCTCCAGGGCCGAGGTGTCGATGGCGGCGGTCTCGATGGGGACGAGATCGGGGCCGAGGCGGGTGCGCCAGGCGGCGGCCTTGCTGCGCTCGAAGTGGCTGATCAGCCATTCTCCGGCGAGCACGGTGGTGCCGTCCATCTTGTCGCGGGTGAGGCCGGGGCCGCCCAGGGGCACTCCGCCGATGACA
>JBEIQK010000963.1:0-2233 GCA_040376505.1 Alphaproteobacteria bacterium
CGCCACCAGCGCCTCGTTGGTGGAGGGCAACCACGTCGTCACCCTCACCGCCACCGACGAAGAGGGCACGATCGGCAGCAGCACGGTGGTCATCGAGGTCAAGGACCCCAACAACTTCGACAACGACGGCGACGGCTACACCGAAAACGAAGGCGACTGTGATGATGCTGACACAAACCTCTCGCCGGGTGAGGTCGAGCGTTGCGATGACCTGGACAATGATTGCGACGGCATGGTCAATGACGACTGGTGGGACACCTACGAGTTGAACGAGACCAGCGCCGACGCCTACGATCTCGGCGAGGTCGGCACCGGCCTGTGGTCGAGCGCCAGCGTGACCCTGTCGGGCCTCTCCTTGCACGAGGCCGACGACGAAGACTGGTTTCAGTGGGTGGCCGAAGACATCTTCCTCATCGACAATGTCGTGGTGAAGGCCACCATCTCCGGGCTGCCCACCTCGGGCTCTGGCGTCTATGTGGCGGAGCTCTGGCTCGACACCGGCTCGGGCTACGCGCTCGTGACCAGCACCTCGGGGCGCGGCACGCTCACCCTCAACTTCACCGGCGACGAGTTCGACGACGACGAGACCGACTTCGCCCTGCGGGTCTACGCCCAGACCTGGCCTTCGGGCACCTGCACCACCACCTACTCGGTGCGCATCACCTCCTGAGCCGGTCCGCCGCGGGGGGGCCCCTTCAATCCGACTGCGACTGAGCGGATCCCAGGCGAATGACTGGCGTTGCAGGCCCTCAAGTCTGGGACTGGTTGACTTTGAGGGGGGCCTGTGCGAACACGGAGGGGTCGCCGCACTCCCCGCGGCGCAGCGCGTAGGAGGATCACCCATGGGACAGTCAACAGGGCTCAGGCTGGGCCTGGCCGCCGCAGCGGGCGCGGCGCTCAGCCTGATGTCATGCAATACGGTTGGATTCGGCTTTGTGTCGATCTACCCCACCTACGACTACGTTGAGGGCTGCAAGGCTGTGAAGGTCTCCGGCCACGGCTTCGGCACCGACGCCACCGGCACCATCGGCGGCACGGCCATCGAGTCGGTGGTCTACCCCGACGGGGAGCTCGACAAGGGCTACTTCTTCGAGGGCGTCATCCCTGCGGCCTCGGCCGCGGGCTGGGCCACCGTGGAGGTCACCGCCGGCGGCGAGACCAACACCCTCGAAGACGCCTTCATGTACCTCGACTGCCCCGACGGCATCTTCCTGGAGAGCGTCAGCCCCTCGGAGGGCCTCGCCGCCGGTGATGCGCTCAGCCTCGGGGGCTGCGGGATGGACGCCGCCGCCGTCTCCGCCCGCTTCACCAACGTCGCCGACGCCACCCTGACCGCCACCGCCGCCCTCACCTCGGTCTGTCGCACCGCGCAGCTCTCGGTCGCCACCCCCTCCCTGGCCGATGGCACCTACGCCGTCGAGCTGGTCAACGGCGCCGGCGAGGTGGTCTGGCCGGTGCCCTGCACCAGCACCGACACTGCCAGTCCCTGTCCCGAACCCTACTTCGTCGTGATCGGGGGTGCCCAGTGAGCCGCTCCTTCCTTCGTCTGCTCATCCCCGCGACCGTGATGGTCTCCTCGGTGGCCTACGCCGCTGAGACGGGCAACATCCGCGGCAAGATCGAGGCCTCCGACGGCGAGGCTGTGCCCGGCGCGCGGGTGACCATCCTCGGCGCCAACATGGCCGGCTCGCGCCAGGCCACCACCGGCGTCGACGGCTCCTTCCAGATCTCCAACCTCCCGCCGGGCACCCACCAGGCGATCATCGAGGCGCCGGGCTTCTCCACGGTGAAGACGCCGGTGACCATCCGCCTCGACGAGACGGTCTTCTTCCCGCTCACGCTCAAGGTAAACGCCGGCGAAGAGACCATCGTGGCCGAGCAGGTCCTGCCGGTCATCGACACCAGCCGCACCTCGGTCTCCACCGAGATCACCGCCCAGGCCCTCGCCAACATGCCGATCGGCCGCTCCTACCAGGACGCGGTCAACACGGTGCCGGGCGTCTACGGCCGCGTCAACACCCAGGAGGGCGGCCCCAGCAGCGGCAACCCCTCTGTTCGCGGTGAGGGCAGCTACGGCAACAACTATTATGTCGACGGCATCTCCACCCGCGACCCGGCCACCAAGACCTTTGGCTCCGATGTCAGCTTCGACGCGATTGAGTCGATTCAAGTCTACACGGATGGCGCGCCGGCCGAGTTCTCCCAGGCCACCGGCATGATGGTCAACGTCGTC
>JBEIQK010000595.1:0-4181 GCA_040376505.1 Alphaproteobacteria bacterium
AGCTTCTGCAGGTCGGCGAAGACGTCCACCGTGCTCTTGTTGCCCTTGCCATCGTCGATCTCGACGGTGCGGGGGCCCGCGACCACGATCAGCAGGTGATCCCGCTGGAAGGTGCGCTGGGCCGCCGCCTGCGCCGCCGCTGCGTCGACGCCCTCGACGCCGGTGACGTAGGTGCGCCAGAGATCGGGGCCCAGGCCAAACTGCGGAGCCTGGGTGAAGGAGCCCGCCGTGAAGGGGTTGGTCTCGAAGTTTCCGGCGAGGCTCTTCACCAGGTAGTCCTTGGCCATCTGCAGCTGCTCGGCCGAGGGGGCCTTGGCGGCGGCGGCCTCCAGCTCCTTGATCACCTCGGTGATGGCCGGCGCGGTCTTGTCGGCCTGGACGCTGGCCCGGGCGCCGAACCAGCCCAGATCGCGGCTGTCGGTGAAGCCGCCAAAGGCGCCGTAGCTCCAGCCCTTGTCTTCGCGCAGGTTCATGTTGATCGGAGAGCTGAACATGCCGCCCACCAGGGTGCCGGCCATGGTGGCGGGGAAGTACTCGGGGCTGGTGCGCGCCAACCCGGGTGCGGTGACCATCACGAAAGACTGCACCTGACCGGGCATCTCGACGAAGACGAGGCGGGTCTTCTTGACCAGCAGCGGCGCCGGCGGGTCGACCCGCTTCTGGGTGCCCACCTTCCAGGTGCCGAAGCGGGCCTCCAGCAGGGGCTTGAGCTCGGCCTCGGTGGTGGCGCCGCTGACCACGAGGGTGGCCTTGTCGGCCGTCCACCAGCGCTTGTAGAAGTCGGTGACGTCCTTGGCGGTGAGCGCCTTGACGCTCTTGGCGTCGCCGCGGGAGGGCGCGCCGTAGGGGTGGTTGGCGCCGAAGTAGGCGGCCCGGAAGGCCCGACCGGCGCGGTCGCGGGGATCGCTGGCGGCGGACTGCAGATCGGCGAGGGCCTCGGACTGCACCCGCTTGAGCTCCTTGGCGTCGAGCTTGGGGTTGCGCACCACGTCGGCCAGCAGGTCGAGGCTGGGGCCGAGGTTCTCGCCGGCCAGGGCGTCGGGGGAGACCGTGGCGCCGTCGGCGGCCGGCGCGACCTCCAGGCGGGCGCCCAGCGTGGCGGTGTCGTTGGCGATCTGCGTGGCGCTGCGGGTCTTGGTGCCCTCATCGAGCAATTCGGCGGTGAGGTGGGCGAGGCCGGCCTTGCCCTTGGGGTTGGCTTCGGAGCCCACCGCCATGAAGAGCCGCACGCTGACCAGCGGCAGGGCGGGGTTCTCGACGAGGAGCACGTCGATGCCGTTGCTCAGCTCAAAGCGCTGGGCGACGGGCGGCTGCCAGGCCGAGGGCTTGCCGGGGCCGGGCTTGTTGGCGCGCCAGGCCTCGGGGTCGACCGGGGCGGCCGGGGGCGGCGCGACGACGGGCTCGGGGGCCTTCTTGGGGCCGCAGGCGAGCAGAGCGAGGAGGGCGAGGGAGAAGGGCTTCACTTGGCACCTCCGGCCTTGGGCGCGACGTGGACGACCACGCGGTTGTCCTTTTGAAGGTAGGTGCCCACGGCCTGCTGGAGGGCCCGGGGCGTGACGGCGGTGAAGCGGGCGAAGTCCTTGCTGAGGTAGTCGGGATCGCCCAGGTGGTGGTTGTAGAAGTTGAGCAGATCGGCCTTGCCGCCGAAGCCGCCGAGCGACTCCAGGCCGCGCAGGGTGCTGGCCGCCCAGGTGTTCTTGGCGCGGGTGAGCTCCTCGGGGCGCACCATCGCGCGGCCCATCACCTCGATCAGCGGCCAGGCGGCGTCCTCCAAGGCCTGGGCCGACACGCCGGGGCGGCCGAGCACGGTGACGCCGAAGACGCTGCCGGCCTGCAGGGGGTACTGGTAGGCGGCCACCTCGGTGGCGATCTGCTTCTTCATCACCAGCTCTTCGTGGAGGCGGCTCGACTTGCCATCGGCCATCACGAGGGCGGCGAGCTGCAGCTCGGCGTCGCCGGCCTGGAAGGAGTTGGGCGTGACCCAGCCCAGGTAGAGCTTGGACAGCTCGACCTCATCGGTCAGGCTCTCGCGGATCTCCTTGGTGGGGGCCTTGGCCTGGGGCGGCGTGCTGTCGGGCTCAGCGCCCTTGGGGATGCTGCCGAAGTACTTGTTGACCTTGGCCTTGATCTCGGCCGGATCGAAGTCGCCGACGATGGCCAGGGTGGCGTTGTTGGGCACGTACCACTTCTGAAAGAAGCCCTTGACGTCTTCGAGGCTCGCGGCCTCGAGATCGGCGTGGGAGCCGATCACCACGCCATTGTAGGGGTGGGGTGCCGGAAAGAGGAGCTGGAAGAAGCGCTCTTCGGCAACACCGTAGGGCACGTTCTCGGTGCTCTGCTGGCGCTCCTTGCGCACCACCGCCTTCTGGTTGTCGAGGCGCTCCTGGGTGAGCGTGTCGAGGAGGAAGCCCATCCGGTCGCTCTCCAGCCACAGCGCGAGGTCGAGCTGGTTGCTGGGGACGGTCTCGAAGTAGTTGGTGCGGTCGAAGTCGGTGGTGCCGTTGACCAGCGGGGCGCCCGCCCCTTCGAGGTGCTGGAAGAAGGTGTCCTCGGCCACGTTGCGCGAGCCTTGGAACATGATGTGCTCGAAGAGGTGGGCGAAGCCCGACCGGCCGGGCACCTCGTTCTTGGCGCCGACGTGGTACCAGATGTTGACGGAGACCAGCGGCACACGGTGATCTTCGGAGAGGATGACCTCAAGGCCGTTGTCGAGGGTGATCTTCTCAAAGGGCAGCTTGGGCGTGAGATCGGCCGCCATCGCCGGGAGCGCGGCCGCTCCGAGGGCCAGCGCGGCGCCGCCGATCAGCAGGGGGATTCGCATGGGTTCTCCACAAGAGGCCAGGGGGTTTAGTCGGTGGCCCTTCGGAGGTCAAAAGTTCACGTCCTTCGGGGTAAACAGTCAGCGGAAGCGACGGAGGGGATGGCCGCACCGGTGGTGCGGGGGATCGGGGCGCTTGCGACGGCCTCTTCCGCCACGCCGGTCAAATCCCTGTGCAGGCGCGAGCTTCGCCGAACCGCCCTGCCACAGTGGGTGTCGGGCCGGCATGATCCTTCGCCCTGGAGTCCCCGTGCTCGATCCCCTCGCCCGCATCGAAAAGCTCCTGGCCCTCGCCGCCGATCAGGCCGGCACCCCCGAGGGGGAGGCCGCCGCCCGCGCCGCCCGCCAGCTCGCCCGTCGCTTCGCGGTGGAGGCCGACGGCCTGCGTCGCCGCGGCGGGCCCGACCAGGACCCGATCGAAGAGCGCCGGACCCCGCTCGCAAACCGGGCGCGCTGGCGCCGCCGGCTGGCGACCCTGGTGGCCGGCCACTGGGGCTGTCAGGTGGCCTGGCCGCGCCAGGGCACCGACGTGGTCTTCTTTGGCACCCGCTCCGCCCTCCTGGTGGCCGAGTACCAGCTCCTGGTGCTCGATCGCGAGATCAGCGCGCGCCGGGCGCGCTGGCTGGAGGAGCGGGCGGCCCTGCTCCCCGAGTCGGCCGAAGAGGCCTTGCTGATCGAGGCCGGGCACTTCGCCGACTCGGCGGTGAGCGCCGTGGCCACCCGCCTGCGCGAGCAGCGCGGAGAAGAGCGCCGCCAGGATCCGCAGGGCACCGCGCTCGTCTTGGGGCGGGGCCCCGATGTGGAGCGCTGGCTCACCGAGCGGGGCTACCGCTTTCGCAGCGCGCCGATCGCCGGCCGTCCCTTTCATCCGGCGGGCTACGCCGCGGGCAACGGCATCGCCCTGCACGACGCCCTGCGCCAGGAGAGCGCGGGGCTCGACCGTCAGCTTGGCTGAGCCCGCTGTTCGGCAGGGCGGAGCTGCGCCAGCACCCCCAGCGCCACGCTGAGCTCCACCGCCGGGAGCTGCATCTCGGTCCCCGCCACCCGCACCACCACCCGCCCCAGCCCGAGCATCCGGTCAAAGAGCGGCTGCACCACAAACACGCTCTGGATCTTTCCCCGGTCCAGCACGCCGACCGTTTTGGTCCAGTAGCCCCCTTTCACCATCACCACCGCCGGCGTGACGGCGTAGCCCTGGGCCCGGTGCTCCAGGCGGGCCCGGCTCAGAAACAACAGCACCGACAGAAAAGCCCAGGCCCCCACGGCGCCAAAGGCCCAGATCGCGAGGCCGCCCACCACCCCGCCGCGCATCAGCGCGCCCAGCACCCGCCCCCAGATCGCCCGCGGGTGGGCCGGCAGCGCG
>JBEIQK010000932.1:0-2361 GCA_040376505.1 Alphaproteobacteria bacterium
GGCGCCGACCGCGACCGCGACCGCGACGAAGCGTCCGAAGAGGCCGAGCCCACCGCGATTCGCCGCCCCCTCGTGCGCCCCCGGAGCCCCCAGCGGCTCGGCCCCATCCGCCCCGGCCCCCTCGGCCCCGGCGCCCGCCTGCGCGCCCGCCGCCGCGGCGAGGACGACGACGTGGACGTGGTCACCGAGGACGAGGACACCCAGGAGGTGGTGGAAGAGGTGACCGGGATGCTCGGCGAGATCGCCGGCCTCACCAGCTTCTCCGGCCGATCGCCCGGCCTCGGCGCCGTGCTAGGCGGCCTCTACAGCCAGGGCTACGCGGCCGACGACGTGGTCGGCGCGCTCCAGGACTTCGGCTACGAGCTGATGGACAAGGTCGTGGAGACCGGCGCCTCCATCGGCGCCACCGTCGGCGAGGCCAAGGAGGCCGCCGGCCCCGTCGTCCGCGCCGTGAAGGCGCTCGGCCGCGGCGTGAAGAAGGTGGCCCAGGGGGCCGGCCGCGGCCTGAAGAAGGTGGCCTCGCGGGTGAAGGCCCGCCGCCAGGCCCGCCGCGAAGGGCTCGCCCAGGAGCGTGAACAGACCGCCGCCGACCGGGCCATGAAGGTCAATGACACCGATGTCTCGCCCCGCTCGCTCCTGCGCGACTGGTCGGACTTCATCGCCCCGCCCGAGATGGGGATGCGCTTTCAGGTGGCCGCCGGCAAGGCCGTCTACGTCCAGCCGGTCGACGCCAACAAGTCGATCTACGTCGTCACGGTGGCGCCCAACACGATGGGGTCGAACACCGAGACGGTCGCCCGCGCCGCCGGTCGGGCCCTCCTCCAGGACGGCGGCATGGCCGCCTGGAAGAACCTCCTCGACCCGCTCTTCATCGCCCGCGTCCAGTCGGCGCAGCTCGCCGGGCCCGTGCTCGGCTGCGGCGGCCAGCGCTGCCTCGAATGGGAGCAGGGTCTGTAATGGCCTGGGACGCCGCCCATGACGGGCTGCTCGACCGCGCGGAGGCGGCGCTGGCCGTCGTCTCCGCCGCGGCGGCCCGCGGCGAGGCGTCCCTGCGCCAGCAGGTCGAGGCCCCGGTCTCCCGCTGGGTGACCCTGCGCGAGCGCAACCGCCGCGACCTCAACGCGCTCGGCGTGGCCCTCGTCGCCGCGCCGCCCGCCGCCCGCGAGGCCGGCTGGGCCGCCTTCCAGGCCACCGGCGCCGTCTACGGCGACCTCGCCGCCCCCTTCGACGCCGAGGCTCACCCCCAGGTGGGCAACCCCCTCGTCGGCCTCGTGGTGGTGGGCCTCGTGGTGAGCCTCGTCGGCGTGGCCTGGTGCTGGGTGAGCCTCGCCGAGCAGGAGAACCTCTCCCAGCAGATCGCCCTCCAGCGCAGCGAGCTCGCCGCCCGGGTGGACGCCCTGCGCTGGGGACAGACCTTGCCGCCCTCCACGGTGGCACCCCCGGCCCGGCCGGCGGGAGATGACACAAACCTCATGGGCGGACTGCCCCTGCTCCTCGGGGCGGGTGGGCTGGCTGCCTTCCTCTGGTGGAAGACCAAAGGGCGACGCGGATGACGACCAAGGCGGCACTGGCCATCGTAGGGGCCGACGAAGAGATCCCCCGACTGATCACTGGCTACAAGGCGAAGGGCTGCGCCGCGGAGGTCGCCCTCGTGCTGCGCCCCCGCGACGGGCGCGGCCTGATGGTGCTTCAGGAGAAGAAGGGGCCCGCCCAGGTGTGGGTGGGCGAGCCCAACAGCTCCGACGCCCCCCAGCGCCCGACCCGCACGGTGAGCCCCACCGACGCCGTCGCGCTGGTGCGCGATCTCAAGGCCAACGTGGGTGCCAAGGGCCCCGCCGGCCTCAAAGGTCTGTGGAAGGGCGCCCTGCACTGTGAGGGCGACGCCTACACCATCGAGCTGGAGCGCAAGGTGGTGAGCTACGGCACCCTGCGTCTGCGCTCCTCGGATGCCGGCTGGACCGCCACCTTCAGCCGAACAGAGCAGTGGTTTGGCGCGGCCCGCGAGGAGACGGTGGGGCCCCGCGCCCGGCTCGCCGAGGCCATCCAGCAGGGCCTCGCCCAGATGCAGGGCCTCGTCGGGGAGGCCTGCTCCTTCCGCGACAGCCACCGCCGGGTGGCCGTCGACCCGGCCTTCGCGCAGACCGCCCCCTACGCGTACCGCGAGCCCGCCCCACCCCGCGACCGCACCGATCAGTACAGCCCCCGCGATTCCTTCGAGGTGGTGCAGACCGCCGCCGGCTACGACGTGGTCAACCTCGGCGGCGCCGTCGTGGCCAGCTTCGGCAGCCGGGAGAAGGGCAAGGCCCAGAAGCACGCCGCCGCCCTTGGCCGTGGACAGTCCGCCCGCGCCGCCGCGCCGCC
>JBEIQK010000211.1:0-9066 GCA_040376505.1 Alphaproteobacteria bacterium
CCGCCTGCGCCGCCCCCTGCCGCCGAGGCCCCCGCCGCGGCGCCGGCCCCGCCGCCCGCCCCAGCCCTGTGGCCCACCGCCTTGCCGCTGGGCGCCCAGGCCCTGCCCGAGGGCCTCGCCAACCTGTCGGCCCAGGGCTGCAACGCCTGCCACAGCCAGGCCCACGACGGATGGGAGCACAGCGCCCACGCCCAGGCCTGGAACGATCCGGTCTACCAGGCCGCCATCCAGCGGGTCGGCGGCTCCACCCTGTGCCGCTCCTGCCACCTGCCCCTGGCCAACCAGCACCCCCGCCTCGCCGTCGGCTACATCGATCAGGACGTCTCCCGCCCCGATCTGAAGCCCAATCCTGCCTGGGAGCCCACCCTGATGGCCGAGGGCGTCACCTGCGCGGCCTGCCATGTGCGCGAGGGCACGATCCTGGGCACCCATGAGAGCCCCGGCGCTCCGCACCCCGTCGCGGTCTCCGCCGAGCTGGCCAGCGCCACGATGTGCGCCACCTGCCACCAGATGACCTGGCCCGGCGCCGACAAGCCCTTCTACGACACCTTCGGCGAGTGGGAGTCCAGCGCCTGGTCGAAGGCCGGGGTTCGCTGCCAGGACTGCCACATGCCGCCCGTGGCCGGCGCCGCCACGGCGAGTCGCTTCGCCGCCGCCGCCTCCCACGGCTTCACCGCCGATCTGCGCCGGGCCCTGTCGGTCGGCGTGAGCCTGGGCAGCCCCGAGGTGCAGCGCGGCGTCGCCTTTACCGGGCAGCTCCGCGTGCAAAACACCGGCGCCGGCCACGCCGTGCCCACCGGCACCCCCTTCCGCGCCGACATCCTGGAGATCGACCTCATCGGCGCCGACGGCAAGCCCCTCGCGCCGACCGTCACCCACACGCTGGCCCGCGTGGTCGACGAAAAGCCACCCTACAAGACCCTCTCCGACAGCCGATTGATGCCCGGAGCCGAGGTGGTGGTGCCGCTGAGCTTCCTGGTCGACCAAAAGAAGCCCGCCGGCACCGCCACGCTGCAGGTCTCCCTCCGCGAGCGGGTGGGCAGCAGCCCCGGCGAGCTGACCCTGTTGCAGAAGATCCCCATCCCGGTTCTGTAGCGTCTGCATTCTCTTGATTGATTGAGGTCTGCCATGATCCGTTTCCGCGCCACCACCCATCCCGGCCGCCGCCGCAGCCAGAACGAGGATGCCCTCCTCGCCGATCCCGAACACGGCGTCTTCGTCGTCGCCGACGGCGTCGGCGGGCGGGCGGCGGGCGAGGTCGCCAGCGCGCTGACCATCGAGGTCTTCCGCGAGGCGGCCCCCCGCTTGCAGGCCGCGGTGCTGCGCTACGCCGAGCGCCCCGACTGGCAAACCCGCAACGAGGTGCTGGAGACCCTCGATCAGGCCTGCCAGACCGCCAGCGACAAGGTCTACGAAGAGGCCGAGCGCAGCGGCCACCGCGGCATGACCACCACCGTCGTCGCCGCTGTGGTCGGCGGGGGGGCGGCCTTCCTCGCCCATGTCGGCGACAGCCGGGCCTGGCTCATCCGCGACGGCCTGATTCGCCAGCTCACCGAAGACCACAGCATGGTCAACGAGCTCGTGCGCACCGGGCAGATGTCCTACGAAGAGGCCCGCCGCTCGCGCTACCGCAGCGTGATCACCCGGGCGATCGGCCTGTACCCCAGCGTCAACACCGATCTGATGAGCATCGAGATCCTGCCCGGCGATCGCCTGCTCCTCAACTCCGACGGCCTCTCCGACCCCGTCCCCACCGAGACCATCGAAGAGCTGGCCAGCCAGAACGACGTCGACACCGCCACCGACCAGCTCATCGAGGCCGCCCTCGAGGCGGGCGGGCCCGACAACGTCACCGTGCTGATCGTCGAGCCCGAGGCCACCCACGAGACCGAGGCCGCCCGGGCCCGCGCCCAGGTGATGGACGATCTCTTCCTTTTCAAGGGCCTGCCCTTCCACGCCCGCCTGCGCGTCTCGCGCATCTGCCGCGAGGTCTTCTTCACCCCCGGCCAGCGCGTGGTCTCCGAGGGCGAGCCCGGCGACGCGATGTTCGCCATCGTCCAGGGCTCCCTCGCCGTCACCGTCAACGGCCAGGCCCTGGCCGAGCTCGGCTCCGGCGAGCACTTCGGCGAGCTCGGTCTGCTGGAGAGCCAGCCCCGCTCGGCCTCGGTCACCGGCCAGACCTATGGCTCGGCCATCGTGATCGATCGCAAGGAGCTCCAGGAGTTCTGCCACCGCGAGCCGGCCCTGGGCAACGAGATGTTGTGGCGCCTGCTCGCCACCCTCGGCGCCCGCCTGCGCGAGAGCAACGCCCGCGCCGGGCGCAAGTGATGCAGATCCGCTGCGCCATCAGCCCCGACGCCGACGACCGCTTCATGCTGCGGGCGATCGAGTTGGGCCTCATCGACACCGAGGGTCTCGACTTTGTGCTGTCCACCGCCGACACCCAGGCGCTGAACCACAGCGCCGAGGCCGGCGGGCTCGATGTTTCGGCCATCTCCATCGCCTGGTACCCCCGCCTCGCCGCCCAGTGGCAGCTCCTGCCCCACGGCGGCTCGGTCGGCCGCGACTACGGCCCCGTCGTCGTCGCTCCCCAGCCGATGGCCCTGCACGCGCTGGAGGGCCGCCGCGTCGCCATCCCCGGGCGCAGCACCACCGCCTTCACCGTCCTCGCCCTCCAGGTGCAGGTCGACCCGGTCGTGGTGCCGATCGTGCCGCCCCAGCGGGTCTTTGAGGCCCTGGACGCCGGCGAGGTGGAGGCCGCCCTGCTCATTCACGAGGGTCGCCTCACCTACGCCCAGCGCGGCCTGCACCTCGTCGCCGACATGGGGCAGCTTTGGGCCGCCCGCACCGGCGGCCTGCCCCTGCCCCTGGGTGGCAACGTCATCCGCCGCGGCCTCGGCCCCGAGACCATCGCCAAGGTGAGCCGGGTGCTGCGGGCCAGCATCGCCCACGGGCTCGCCCACCGCGCCGAGGCCATCGACTGGCTGCTCTCCATCGGCAGCGCCCTGCCCGACGCCGCCGCGGTCGACCACTACCTGTCGCTCTACGCCAACGACGACACCCTCGACTACGGCGACGATGGCCGCCGCGCCGTCGAGGTGCTCCTCGCCGAGGGGGCCGCGGCAGGCCTGCTGCCGGCCTGCCCGCCGGTGGACTGGGCGCCCTAGCCCTCGAAGACGGCGTCGACGAGGTCAAGCCCGCGATCGATGATGGAGAAGCCCTCCATCAGTTGCTCTTCGGTAATGCAGAGGGGCGGGTTGCACATGATGCCGCTCGGCCGCAAGAAGGTGAACAGACCCTCCTGGCGGAAGAAGGCGCCGAGCTTGCCCATCACCGGGTGGCTCTGGTTGTAAGGGGCGAGCGGCGTGCCCTTGCTGTCTTTCACGAGGTCGAGTGTGCCGAAGAGGCCGATGGCGCGCCCCTCGCCCACGCTGGGGTGCTTGGCGCGCAGCGCCGCCATCTCGCGCTTCATCACCGCCTCCATGCGGGCCGCGTTGCCGCACAGATCCTCTTCTTCCATCACGTCGAGCACCGCCATCGTGACGGCGAGGCAGTAGGGGTGCGCGTTGTAGGTGAGGCCGCCCCAAAAGACATTGTCGCGGAAGTGGGCGGCGATGGGGTCGGAGACGGCCATGGCGCCGAGGGGCACATAGGAGGAGGTGAGGCCCTTGGCCAGGGTGAGCACGTCGGGAACGATGTCACCATGCTCAAAGGCGAACATCTTGCCCGTACGACCAAAGCCCGCCATCACCTCATCGCAGACGAGCAGGATGCCATGCTGCTTGAGCAAGGTGGACAGACCCTGCAGATAGCCCTTGGGGGGCGGCAGGATGCCATTGGTGCCCGTCACCGTCTCGATGAACATCGCGGCGATGGTGTGGGGGCCCTCGTAGTCGATGATCTCGGAGAGGTAGGTGAGGTTGTTGTGCGTGATCTCCTCGTCGTCCTGGCCAAAGGAGTAGCGGTAGGGCCGCGGGTCCATCACCCGGATCACGCCGGGCATCCCGGGCTCGTTGGCCCAGCGCCGGTTGTCGCCGGTGAGCTGCAAAGTGGTGTTGGTGCCGCCATGGTAGCTGCGGTACCGGCTCAGGATCTTGTGCCGGCCGCTGTACATGCGCACGGCCTTGATGGCGCTCTCGTTCGCCTCAGCCCCCCCCAGCGTGTAGAAGAAGGTGTTGAGGTTGCCCGGGGTCATCTCGGCGAGGCGCTTGCTCAGGCGGGCCCGCACCTCGGTGGCCGCTCCCGGGTAGGCGAAGATGAGCTTGTCGGCTGCATCCTTCATCGCCGCCACCACCTTGGGGTGGCTGTGGCCGATGTTTACGCTCATGAGCTGGCTGTTGAAGTCGAGGACCCGCTGGCCCTCGGGGGTGTAGAGGTAGACGCCGCTGGCCCGCTCCACCGGCAGCGGGCTCACCTTGCTGGTCGCCGACCACGAATAGAGGCTGTAGCGCTGGCAATCGTCGATCATCTGCTGACTGTCCATGAATCCTCCGGCCGGGCGGCGCCGCGGCGAAGGAGCCGCCTATCCCGCCCCGGGGGAGCGGGCGCCCTCGGGCAGCGCGTGCACCTCGCGGCGCAGCAGGTCGACGAGCACGCTGCGGCCAGCCTCATCGCGGACATGCACCTGGGCGCTGCCCCAGCGCTGAACCGGGGGCGGATGGGCCTGGTCAGGCATGGGCAGCGACAAGGTGGTGTTGTGGCGCAGCAGCTCCAAGGCCTCGCCCGTCCAGCGCAGCTCGACGTCGCCCTCCTCGCCCAGGCAGATGCCGGCTCGACGCGGCCGGCGGCTCTCGGCCGTGACGAAGCGCAGCTCCTCGCGCGCGCCCTCGATCACAAAGCCGCGAAAGCCCACCACCGCGTTGGCATCGGGCTCTCCCCGACGGAGGGCGCGCAGCTCGTGGCAGCGCAGGCCCTCGGCGCGCAGATAGGAAAATCGCTGCCACTCGGACCCGGCCAAGGCGAGGATGCGCAGGTGGCCGGCCTCCAAGCTCAGAGCATGGGCCACAGCCGGGTGGCGCCCCACGCGCAGCGGCGCTCCCTGCCACAGCGTCTGGAGCCCCCCAGACCGGACCGCCAGGAAGGCGGGCCCATCGGGCCCCACACAGACCCACTGTCCAGCCGGCCCCAGACTGGGCAGACCCAACACCCCCACGGCGTCCCAGGGCAAGGCCGAGAGCCCCCGCAGCCGCCCATCGCCGCCCAGGGCCCACAGCGCCGTCCCTCGCGCGGTCCGCCGCATCAGCAGCGCGAGGCCAGTCCCAGGGACGATGCGATCCACCGCCGGGCCGATGGGCACCGGCGCTTGTCCGGGCATCGCGAGGTGGGTCATGCCATCGAAGACTTCGACCCAGAGCCCCTCTCCGAAGAGGGCGGCCGGGCCGGGCGCCCGCCGCGGCGCCATCGGAGGCCAGGCCAACTCGACGGGCCCGGCGCCGCCGGGCGGCGACCCGCTCGACGACGCCGGAACGGGCGGCAGATCGCGCCGCAGGAGAGCGGAGATCCGCCCCCGCTCGGCCAGCTCCCGGGCCAAGGCCCCTGCAGCGGTCGATCCGCCGCCCGCGTCGACGAGCAGCGCGCGCAGCAGCGGATCGGCGAGGCGCCCGTGCGGCGAGCCCAGGCGCAGGGCCGCCGCGGCGAGTTGGGCCCGCGCTGCCTCGCCCCGCTCGATGCGGGCCTCGATGTGCAGCGCGTCGATCGGGGCGAGGGCGACCTCGGCCGCGAAGGCGAAGTCGGCCACCGGCCCCTCTCCGGCCGCGAAGGCGCTGGCCCGCGCCAGGGCGGCGACCGGATCGGCCGGCGGCCAGTCCAGGCGCAGGGCCCGCTCCCCATCGCCCACCCCCGCAGCGCCTTCGATCAGCAGCGGCCGCAGCAGGAGGCCTGACTTGCCCGTGGGGGCGGACTCGCGGATGAGGCCCACCCGCAGGGCCTCCTCGGGGAGCTCGGCCGCCATCCAGGCCTCGACCACCTCGGCCGTGCCGAGGTGCAGCTCCTCGGCGAGGCGGGCCGCGGCCTCCTTGCCCACCCGCTCGGCCAGGAAGGCGACGGCGCGCTCCTTCTCGCCGAGGAGGTAGGCGATGACCCAGGCCGCCCGCTCCAGATCGCCCTCGACCTCCAGGCGCTCGGCGGCCTCGGCGTAGAGCCGGCGCAGCAGGCCCTCCCGGGCGGCGCGCATCGTGGCCCCCTCGGGGAAGAGCCCGAAGAACCAGCGCCGGGCCGGCCCTCCCGACGGCCCGCCCAGGGGTACCGCCTGGCGCAGGGCCGCCGCCAGGGCCTCGCCGCCCACGCCCCGCCACAGGGCCAGGATCGCGGCCCCGGCGGCGCTCCCGAGGGTGAAGACCGCGGCGCCGAGCCCCAGCATCCCCCAAAGGCGCCCGGCCTGGGCAAGCAGGCGGCGGGGCCACAAGGCGCCCACCGCCAGACCCAGGCCCAGGAAGGGCAGCGCCAGGGCGCCCACCAGGCCTTCGAGCAGCGCGCCGAGGCCGCGGAGCAAGGGCCCCGGCCGAAAGCCCAGGCGCCGGCGCAGCGGGTCGATGGCGCGCCGGGGGAACCACCGGTGCAGGAGGAGGCCGAGGGCGGCGCCGCCCAGGGCCGTGAGCAGATCGCCAAGGCGGCTGCGGTCGCCGCCTTCGATCTGGGTCGCGGGCTGGAGCGGCGGCCCAAAGCGCGCCGCCAGGCTGTACAGCGTCGAGGGAGGGGCCGGCGGGGCCGGCAGCAGGGCCCGAACCGGCGCCACCGTCCACCCGCTCCAGTCTTCCAGAGCAGAGAGCGGCAGCGGCTCTCCGAGGCTGGGCAGCCGGCGTCGCGCGCCGCCCTCGCCGATGAGCAGCACGCCCGCAGGCAGATCACCGGGGTCGAGGAGGGTGCTGAAGCCCGCTCCAACCGCCACCACCGCGTCCAGCTCCGAGGCCACCGCCCGCGGCGCGGCGAAGCGCAGCAGGTAGCTGCCATCGGCGAGCCGAGCGAGGCTGTCACCGGGCTGCACCTGGGCGGCGAGGCGCCCCCGATCGGCCGATCGGGCGCCCAGGGCCCGCTGCCCCGCCGGCCATCGCTGGGGAGGGCCGCTCATGGCAGGATCCCGAGGCCCGATCGCGCGAAGATCCGCTTGGTGGGCGCGTGGTAGAGCTCCAACACCCCCTCGCCGGTCAGCCAGGCCAGGCAGTCCCCGTCGGGAGAGACGGCGGCGCTGAGCACGCCAGGTGGACAGAGCGCTGTCTCCTCACCCCGCGGCCCCACCGTCCACAGGCCGCGGGCCCCCATGTGAACCGCGAGGTCGCCGCCCTCCGATCCGCGCAAGAGGCCGATGGGGGCGCCCAGGTCGGGGGGGCGAAAGAAGGCGCCGCTGCTCGGACCCTGGGGGTAGCAGGCGTAGCGCAGCCGCGGCCGCGGCCCGCGGGTGAACGACCAGGCGAAGAGCTCGGTGGCCGCCCCCGGGAGAACATCGAAGCGCTGGTAGCCATCGCGCAAGGCCCGGCCGCGGTCGTCGCTGATGAAGAGCACCGGCGCCAGCGGATCGCCCACCGCCACCGGCGAGCCCGGGTCGAGGAGGGCGCCGCTGGCCCCGCTCTTGGGGCTTGGCATCAGGGCCCGCAGGGGTCGGCGCCGGGCCAGCCCGATCGGGTGCAGCGTGCCCGGCGGCGGCAGGGCGATGAGGGTGCGGGCCGCCCCATGGGGCAGGATCATCGACAGACCCGGCCGCAGCACGCCAGCGTCTACGGGCAGATCGTCGTGCTCGCGGTCGAAGTAGCGCAGGGCGCCATCGGGACCCTGCACCACCACCGCCAGCTTCTGGTGCAGCCAGCCCATCGCCCGCACCGCGCCGGTGACGCGCTTTTTGTGCACCTGCCGGTGCAGGTCGCCAGCCGGATCGACCGGAAACCCCAGAGCCAACCCATCGTGGCCCACCGCGAGCAGGCGGGCCCCGCTCGGGCTGAAGAAGAAGTCCGGCATCACCGCGAGCTCCCAGCGGCGGACCGCCTCCCGGCGGCTCGACGGGGGCGGCGGGGCCAGCACCTCCACGGCGCCAACCGGGGTCGGCAGCGCCACCCGCCCGGTCGGCCCCTCCAGCCAGAGCCTCCCTTCGGCCTCGCCGACGAGGAGCACCGGCAGCCGCGGATCGTCGAGGGCCCGGCCCGCCGGCCCGCAGATCAGCAGGCCGATCGCCGCCGTCTCCAACTCAGCGAGGGCGGCGTCGCGCTCGGCGGCCCGCAGCGGCACAAGGCAGCGGTCCTGGCGCAGAAGGCCGAGCCAGCCCGGCTCCAGGCCGCTCCGCCACGGCCCGCCTTGGGCCCGACGCCAGCGCAAGGGCAGCTCGGCGACCGCGGCCTGGGCGGCGAAGGCCAGCAAGGCGGCGGCCGCCATCACCCGCCCGCCGCCGAGGATGTCGGGGCCCGCGTCGACGAAGAGCCACAGGGCGCTGGGCGCCGCAGGGTCGGCCTCGGCGAGGTTGAAGTACAGCAGCTCATCGGCGCCCAGCCGGCGCAGGAACTCGTCGGGATCGGTGTCGAGCAGGGCGAAGGCCCCGGGCAGCAGGCGGTGCAGCGGCCCGCGAAGGCCGACGCCGTCGAGGCCTTCGGGCTCGCCGCGGGCCGGACGAGGGTGAAGGCCACCGAGGGGCAGGCGGGGGCCGATCGACCGGGCCAGGGGGCCCAAGACCCGGGCTTCGTGGGGGGCCAGCCCAGCGAGGAGCTCGGCCAGCGCGGCCTCTTCGCTCAGGGGCGACACAGGGCCTCCAGGGCCTCGGGCGGGCAGGGCGCGCCAGGCCCCAGGGGGAGCAGGCGGCCGTCGGGCCAGACCAGCACCGGGGCCTCCAGCCCCTGCGTGCGGCACCAGGCCGCCATCAGCGAAGGGTCCCGCCGCGGGCGCTGGTGGGTGGGCAGCAGCAGCCCGGCCTCCGCGCCGACATAGGTGAGCCCGGGCGCCCAGGGCAGCGGGTCCCCCAAGGAGCCGATCACCAGCAGATCCTCACCGACCCAGGCCGAGAAGCGGCGCCCGGCCTGCATCTCCGCCAAGGCCGCCGCCGCGAGCCCCGCCCGATCGGCCCCCACGGCCACCGCCGCCACCGGCTCC
>JBEIQK010000146.1:0-10931 GCA_040376505.1 Alphaproteobacteria bacterium
CCTGCTCAACCTCGTCGGCCTGCTCGACGTGCCCACCGCCGGCCGCATCCACCTTGAGGGCCGCGACGTCTCCACCCTGTCCAGCGCGCTTTTGGGCGAGGTGCGGGCGGCGCGCATCGGCTTCATCTTTCAGAGCTTCAACCTCATCCCCGTGCTCACCGCCTTCGAGAACGTCGAGCTGGCCTTGCGCCTCGCTGGAGACCGCCCCGAGCGCGAGCGCCAGGAGGCCGCGATGGGCGCCCTGCGCGACGTTGGGCTGGCCGACCTCGCGAAGCGCCGCCCGGCCCAGCTCTCGGGGGGCCAGCAGCAGCGGGTGGCCATCGCCCGCGCCCTCGTGAAGAAGCCGGCGATCATCATCGCCGACGAGCCCACCGCCAACCTCGACTCCAAGAACGGCGAGCAGATCCTCTCGCTGATGCAGGCGATGAACCAGGAGCGCGGCGCCACCTTCCTCTTCTCCACCCACGACCCGATGGTGGTGGCCCACGCCCGGCGGATCGTCCACCTGCAAGATGGCCAGATCCGCCGGGTGGAGGACCGATGAGCCAACTCACCCTCATCCCCGGCCTCGCCCTGCGCAACCTCCTCCGAAACACGCGCCGCACGCTGATCACCAGCGTGGCGGTGGTGGCGGGGTGCGCGGTGCTGGTGCTGGGCTGGGGCTTCGTCAACGGCCTTGACGAGAACGCCATCCGCGCCGCCGAAGACGTCGTGACCGGCCATGTCGTCCTGCGCCCCCCGGGCTACCCCACGGACGGCCTGAGCTTCCCCCTCGATGAGGCCGCCCCCCTCGACGCGGCCGTGCTGGCCGACCTCGGCGACCTCGGGGCCGCCGCCTGGGCGCCGCGGGTGGTCTTTCCGGCCCGCATCACCGCCGGGGCCGACAGCGTGCGCATCCGCGGCCTCGCCTACGATCCGGCCCGCGAAGACGCGGTCTTTCCGCGGGCCACCGCCTGGAGCCTCGATGGGGCCTGGCCGGCCGACACCGGCGAGCTGGCGCTGGGCACCGATCTGGCGGCGCTCCTCGGCGCAAAGCGCGGCGACACCGTGATCCTCGAAGCCCGCACCCGGCCGGGCGCCCTCAACGCCCTGGCCCTGGTGGTGAGCGGCCTCGTCCACACCCGCAACCCCCTGATGGATGGCGTGGCCTGGCTCCCCCTGGCGGCGGCGGAGCCCCTGCTGCTGCTCGACGGGGCCCGCACCCATGTGGCCCTTCGCTACGACAGGCGCCCCGACAGCGTAATCGCCACCCTGCCGCAGAGCGGCTGGAGTGCCGTCACCAGCGTCACCGACGTGGCCGACATCCTGGCGGTGAACGACGTTCGGCGGCGGGCGATCTCGGTGATGGTGTTCATCTTGATGGCCATCGCCGCCACCGGCATCGCCAACACCGTGATCATGGCCACCTACGAGCGCATGCGCGAGATCGGCACGCTGCGCGCGCTCGGCCTGTCCGAGAATGGCGTCAAGCTGCTCTTTCTCACCGAAGGCGCCGCGATGGGGGCGGGCGCGGCGGCGGCGGGCACGCTGCTCGGCGCTCTCGTGGTGCTGCACTACCAGCGCGTGGGCATCGACCTTTCGAGCGTGGCGGCCAGCGCCGGCGAGCTGTCCTTCTCCACCATCCTCTACCTGCAGTTCACCTGGGGGCCCGTCTTCGCCGCGATGGCCTTTGGCGTGGGCATCAGCCTGCTGGCCAGCCTGCAGCCCGCCCTGCACGCCGCCCGCATGAACCCCGCCGACGCCGTGCGCGCCGACTGAAGGAGCCGCCGATGTCGCTGCTGCTGACCCTCGCCGCGCGCAACACCCTGCGCAACACGCGCCGCACCGCGCTCACCGCCGCCACGGTGCTCTTTGGCACCGGCCTGCTCACCTTCGGCCTCTCCTGGATTCACGGGGTCGAGGCCGGCATGGTGCGCGACATCGCCCGCTCGGTCGGCCATGTCCGCGTGGTGAGCAGCCGCTGGCTGGAGCGCGAAAAGCTGGCCCCCCTCTACGAGAACCTGCCCCAGACCAGCGCCCTCGTCGCGGCCGCCGCCGAGGTGCCCGGCGTGGTCTCGGTCTGGCCGCGCATCAGCCTGGGCGTGATGGCCAGCAAGGATGGCGAAGAGCTGGGCGAGGTCTTTGGCATGGTGGTGGGCGCGCCCCTCGACTACTTCGAGCAGAGCATGGAGCTGCGGCCCCGCATCGCGCAGGGGGCCTGGTTCACCGGCGAGGGCGAGGGCGAGGCCCTGATCGGCAAGACCCTGGCCAACCAGATGGGCGTGGGCCCGGGCGATCGGGCCATCTTCCTCGGCACCACCCAGGATGGCAGCATCTCGCCCCTCGCCGTGCGGGTGGTGGGCCTGATCGACTCGGGCACCGGGGCCTTCGACCGGCAGGTCTATGTGCCGCTCGCCACCGCGCGCTGGATGGCCGACATCCCCGAGGGTGCCCTGGAGCTGCTGATCATCACCGAGGACCCCCTGCAGGCCGGCGCCGTCGCCCGGGCGGTGGAGGCCCGGCTCGCCGGACTGCCGGCCGGCCTGCCCGAAGGCGCCACCTTGCGGGCCCAGTCCTGGGGCGAGCGCGAGCCCTTCGCCAGCATGTTCGGCACGATGGGGGCCGTGCTCAGCGGCGTGGCCGGCGTCATCGTCTTCATCACGGCGCTTGGAGTGCTCAACACCATGCTGATGAGCGTGTTGGAGCGCACCGCCGAGATCGGCGTGCTGCGGGCGCTCGGCATGAAGGGCCGCGCCATCGTCGCCCTCTTCTTCGTCGAGGCCCTGGCCATCGGCGCGGTCGGCGGCGCGGTGGGGGTCTTCCTGGGCAGCCTCGCCGCCCTGCGCCTGGAGGCGGTGGGCATGGACCTGGGCGCCGCCGCCGACAAGATGCCGGCCACCCTGCCAGTAAACCGGGTGCTCCACGCCGACTGGACCCCCGAGATCGCCCTGCTCGCCTTCGCCCTCGGCCTGCTGATGGCGCTGCTGGGCGCCGCCCTGCCGAGCCTGCGCGCCACCGCCATTCAGCCGGTCATCGCCATGCGTTCCCGCCGTTAGGAGCCGCCCATGCGCATCTTCGTCCTCCTCTTCGCCCTGTGCCTGCCGGCCAGCCTCGCCCTGCGGCCCACGCCGGCCCAGGCCGCTCCCCTGCCCTCGGCCGACGCCCTGCTCGACGCCATCGACAAGAACATGGTCTTCGACACGCGCACCAGCGATCTGCGCATGACCGTGACCAAGAACGGCCGGGTGAAGACCTACGCCATCCGCTCCTTCGGCCGCGGCGCCGACGAGGCGGCCTTGGAGTACCTGGAGCCGGCCCGCGACAAGGGCACCAAGATGCTGAAGAAAGGCGGCGAGCTGTGGATGTACCTGCCCAGCATCGAAAAGACCCAGAAGATCAGCGGCCACATGCTGCGCCAGGGGATGATGGGCTCGGACTTCTCCTACGAAGACATGATGGAGTCCACCGCCCTGCGCCAGAAGTACACCGCCACGGTCACGGGCGAGGAGGTGGTGAATGGGCGCCCCTGCTACGTCCTGGAGCTGAAGAGCAAGAGCCCCGACGTGAGCTACCCGCGGCGGGTCTCCTTTGTCGACAAGGAGCTGGCGATCCCCCTGCGCCAGGACCTCTACGCCCTGTCGGGCATGCTGCTCAAGACCTGGCGGATGGAGGAGATCCAGGACTTCTCGGGCCGCAAGTTCCCCACCAAGATGATCATCGAGAACGCCGTGGAGAAGGGCTCGATCACCGAGGTCACCTTCTCCAACATGAAGTTCTCGGTGGCCCTGCAAGAAGAGGTCTTCTCCCAGCGCTGGCTGGAGCGCTAGCTCAGGGGCAGTCGGTCTCGCAGGCGCAAGAGTCGTTGCAGCGCAGCTCGCCGATGAGCGAGCCCGCGCCCGTGCAGTTCGCTGTGCAGCTCTTGGGGCCGCACTCGACGACGGCGTTGGCGCAGGTGCCGACCCCGCTGCAGGTGAGGCTGCAGGAGGCCGTCTCCGGGCAGGTGACCACGAGGTTCACGCAGGAGGCCACCCCGGCGCAGTCGATGGACAAGGCGCCGGTGGCCGGGCCGGCCACGCTGCCATTGACCAGGGCGTTGATGCCGCTGGCGTCGACCACACAGCGCATCTCGGGCGGGCAGGTGAGCGCGGTGTTGACGCAGTCGTTCAGCTCATCGCAGGCGAGCGTGCAGACATCCCCGTCACAGCCGCCGGTGCAGGCCGGCGGACAGCTCTCCGGCGCCGCCGTCACCGGGGCGTCGGCGCAATCGTCGACGGCGGTATCCACATCGGCATCGGCATCCGCATCCGCATCCGCGTCGGAATCGGCGTCGGAATCGGCATCCGCGTCGGTATCGGCATCGGCATCGGCATCGGCATCCGTGTCCGTGTCTGTATCGCCGTCCGCTTCGGCGCCGACGACATCCTCGACCTTACCGCCGCCAAAGCCCGCCGAGGCCGCGTCACAGCCGCTCAGCACCCACACCACACAGACGAGACGCCACATTCCAGCTCCGGACCGCCCGCGGCGGCCCGCGCAGTGTACCGCAGGTGGGCCCCGACGGCCGCCTGGCGCGCCGGCCGCCCCCACCCGATTATTGATAATCGCATTCAAAACCAAGCAAAGCAAGGTTCCGACGGCATCCAGGGCGCCCGCCACCGCGCCGTGAGCAAGGCCATGGCGTCTGGAATGGCCACGGGGCGCACGCTCTCGCCAAGCCCCCCTTACATTCGTCATTTCACCCGCCCAGATGTAGCGCCGCCGCGCCCCGCCACGCACTACTGTATCTCCACCGCACCGGCCGCTCCGCCGGCGCCCAGCCCCCTGAGACACCCCGCATGAACCTGCGATCCCTGCTCTTCGCCTCGCTCGCAGCGACCGCGTTTGCCTGCGGTGATGGCGCCGACGCACCCGACAAGGCCGCAGCCCGCAAGGGCTATGGCGACGGGGTCTGGGGGGCCTCCTACTTTCCCAACATCGAGTTGACCGAGCACAGCGGCAAGAAGGTGCGCTTCTTCGATGACCTCATCGAGGGCAAGGTGGTCATGATCAATTTCATGTTCACCTCCTGCCCCGATGTCTGCCCGATGGAGACTGCGCGCCTGCTCGATGTGCAGCGCCTCCTCGGCGAGCGCGTGGGCACCGAGGTGCACATGTACTCGATCTCCATCGACCCCACCCGTGACACCCCCGAGGTCCTGGCCGCCTACCGGGAGCGCTGGGGGGTGCAGCCGGGCTGGAGCTTCTACACCGGCAAGCTCGAAGAGATCGACCTGCTGCGCCAGAAGCTCGGGGTCCTGGCCCCTGAGCTCGACCCCGAGATGGGCGCCATGGACCACAACATCAACATGGTGCTGGGCAACCAGGCCACCGGCCGCTGGATGCGCCGCTCGCCCTTCGAGAACCCCTACGGCCTCGCCAACGACCTGGGAACCTGGCTCACCAACTGGAAGAAGCGCTCCCCCGAGACTCTGGTCGATCAAGGCGACAAGGGCGCCCCGACGATCCGCACCCCCTCCACGGGCGAGGTGCTCTTTCGCACCCGCTGTGCCTCCTGCCACACCCTCGGCGGCGTCGACACCTGGGGCATCACCACCGGCAAGCGCGTCGGCCCTGATCTGTACGGCGTGGTCGCCAACCGCGACCCGGCCTGGCTGCGGCGCTGGCTCGCCGAGCCCGACAAGATGCTGGCCGAGAAGGACCCGCTGGCGATGTCGTTGCTGGCGGCCTCCAATGGCATCGCCATGCCCAATGCCCACCTCACGCCGGTCGATATCGACAACGTGATCGCCTACCTCTCCGAAGCCAGCGCCGAGATCGACAAGGAGCGGGCCGCCGCCCCGGCCACCCCGCCCCGCTAGGGCGCGCTCCCCCCTCGCCTTCGCTTTCCTGACACCGCGGCCCCATACCCCCAGCGTCGGCCTCGCCGTACGAGGCCTCGCCGCTGCTTTGTCTGCGCTCTTCCTCGCTTTACCGCCGGAGCGTCGCCTTGCCTCTCGCCCCGATCCCCTCCCCTCGCGCCTGTCGCCCCCCTCGGCAAGGATCGGCGACGATCCGCACGCGGCCGCCTTCTTCACCGAGCTCTAGCCCGTCGGCGAGCGCGCCTGCGAAGGCGCGGAGAACGGATACCCAAGCTTGAAGCTACGCAAATCAGATAACGCAGCTTGAACGCAATCAATTTCGCCTGCAACAGCGTCAATACCTACTTCCTCGCAAAACAACCGGCGAAGAACCAACACAGTCAAGGCCCCTGTCAGTATTCAACCGGTCGGAAGTCTGGCACCCCCAAGCGCCCGCTGGCACACCATCGCAGGCCGGCTCCACTGGAAAACATAAACCATAGAAGATCCTCCACTTTTGTGACTGACCTTCGCATCGGATCGCCAGAGGTGATCCGGTTTCGAATTCCATTATCAGCACCCAGCCCGCGCATGACAGCGATCAGCTTCACAGAATCGCTTCGAAAGCTTGCAGCACAAAGGACATACCGTTACAACCTTCGGGACTTGTGTCCGCCTGCAACGCCGATCCCCCCTCACCTTCCCACCATGCCCTTGAATTCGGCCCCGACCCCACAACCTGAAGCCCATGTGCAGTGCCATCGCAAGATGCACCGCCATCGTCGCTTGTGGGCCGCTGAATCCAGACTGGTTTGGAAGGCCGAACCGCGCTGTATCTTCTGCCACTCCCGCCGCCCCGCCGCCTGAGGACGCCCCACCATGTCCACCCCCCGACCCACTCCCCGTTCGAGTCGCCGCGTCGCAGCGATGCTCGTCCTGTTTGGCGTCACGACCGGCTCGGCCGCGCTCGCCGCAGCCCTGGACTCCTTCGGCGCTCCCCCCGAGGGCGATCCCTCGGCCTGGACCGGGCCGAGCATCGGCACCGACATGGCGATCGACTTCCTGCAGTCCCTGGCCCCGGCCAACGAGGGCGCCGAGGAGGGCGGAAACGCAGGTGCCAACGGCGCCATCGCCGAGTCTGACCTCCGCAGCGGCGGCAGCTACGACATCCCCACCGGCGGCTCGCCAAGCCCGCTCTTCGGGGCCGGCGAGTTCGAGCAGCGGATGATCCTCTTCGAAGAGTTCGGCCGCCACCAGGTAGAGGGCGCCCCCACCGCCACCCTCACCTTCCCGCTGCCGATGACCGGCCCGGCCCCCGAGCAAGACCCCACCAGCGTGGCGGCCTCCTCCCCCGATGGCTTCGAGCTCGATGCCTTCCTCGCCGAAGAAGGCTTCGTCACCTTCCCCTCGCGCGAGTCCAACACCAGCGAGCTCAACCCCTACGAGACCCTGGTCGAGGACTTCCTCGGGCGCGACGTGGACTCCCCTCCCGCCGAGGGCCGCCCCCCCGGCGAAGGCTGGGCCCACCAACGCTGGAATGAATTCTACCCAGAGGTTTATGTCAAGACCGCCCAGGCGGGCTCGCGCCGGAACAACGGCATGCGCGACGACCTGCAGCGCCACGGCTACGCGGTCGGCGAGTTCGCGCCCGGCGGTCTCTACCACACCGTCTACACCAGCGAGGTGGCCGGCGCCCCCACCGTAGAGGGCACCACCGACGGGCTCACCATCCAGTTCCACCCCAACATGCCGGTCCAAGACCACAAGAGCCTGTGGACCTTTGACGGCACCCTGCCGCCCAAGCTGCTCGTGGCCCGCTACGGCGAGCCCATCCTACTGCGCCACTACAACGCGCTGCCGATCGATCCGTCGGCCAACCGCGGCTTTGGCCTGCACACCATCACCACCCACGAGCACAACGGCCACAACCCGGCCGAGAGCGACGGCTTCGCCAACGCCTTCTACTTCCCGGGTCAGTACTACGACTACCGCTGGCCGATGCAACTCGCCGGCTACGACACGGTCAACACGTCAGCGACTGACCCACGGGCCGCAATGCCCTGTGACCCGGGTGAGACAATCTTCGTCAACGACGCCCTCCAGAGCGAACGGACCTGCGACAGCAGTGGCAACATCCTGATCCGTGGCGACTGGAAGGAGACGATGAGCACGCACTGGTTCCACGACCACATGCTCGACTTCACGTCGCAGAATGTCTACAAAGGCAACGCGGCGATGATGAACTACTACAGCGCCATTGACCGCGGCAACGAGGCCTGGGACGACGGCGTCAACCTGCGCTTGCCCTCGGGCAGCGATCTCTCCTGGGGCAACCGCGACTACGACGTCAACATCGTCGTCGCCGACAAGGCCTTCGACAGCAGCGGGCAGCTTTGGTTCAACATCTTCAACACCGATGGCTTCCTCGGTGATGTGATGACGGCCAACTTCCTCTACAAACCCTACCTCGACGTGCGGGCGCGCAAGTACCGTTTCCGCATCCTGAACGGTGCCGTCTCCCGCTATGTGTCGCTGGCCCTGGTGAAAGAGGTGCAGGGCGTCTGGGGCGAGCTCGGCGGTGTGTCGGGCTCGGGGGTCTCCTACGAGCGCGTTGGCTTCCATCTGATCGCCAACGACGGCAACATCATGGAGCACGCCCTGCCCTTCGACGGCAGCATGGACCTCGACAACGACGGCGACTACGACGAGCACTTCGGCCAGCTCCCCGTGCAGTCGATCGCCGAGCGCTTTGACATCGTCGTCGACTTCGCCTCCCAGGGCATCGTTCCGGGCGACAAGCTCTACCTCGTCAACGTGCTCGAACACACCGGCGGCCGCCACCCGAACGGCAAGAGTCCCCTGGCTGACATTCTGAGCGGGGCGTACAGTCCGGTCCGCTCCACCTCGGAGTGGACCGATGGCGACCCGGCGGTGGGCAAGTTCCTGGAATTCCGGGTGGCGGAGTACACCGGCACCGACCTGAGCATGGACCCGACCGACTACGAGCCGGGCGGCCTGCAGATGATCCCCCTGCCGATCGATCGCGACGACCCGGCCCTCAACTCGGCGGTCCACCGGGCCTACGACTTCGGCCGCTCCAGCGGCACCGACGGCGCGCCCTGGACCATCAAGACCGACGGCGGGGCCGGCCTCAACGCCGATCCGCGCCGGGTCTCGGCCGCTCCGGTCCTGGCCACCAACCCCACCGAGTCGGGCTTCGTCGGCGAAGACGCCAACGGCTACGACAACTTCGGCACCCTCGAAATCTGGGAGATGAAGGGCCACGGCGGCTGGAGCCACCCGATCCACGTCCACTTCGAAGAGGGCGTGATCCTGAGCCGCGACGGCAAGGCCCCGCCGGCCTGGGAGCGCTGGAGCCGCAAGGACGTCTTCCGCATCGGGCCCGAGGACGACGCCTCGCACAACGTCGAGGTGGCCTTCCGCTTCCGCGAGTTCGCGGGCACCTTCGTGGAGCACTGCCACAACACCACCCACGAAGACAAGGCGATGCTGCTGCGCTGGGACCTGGAGCACCCGGGCCAGGTGGCGATGATGCCCACCCCGATCCCCACCTGGGATGGCGTGGAGTACGTCGACAGCCACGCCCTGCCCTCCTTCCGCACCGGCAACGGCGTTGGCCCCACCTGGGAGATCCCGGCCGCCGACGGCAGCGAAGACCCCGACTCGCCGGTGGAGTTCGATGAGGAGCTGCTCGCCAACTTCGAGCATGTGCCGCTGGTGGGTCGCGAGCCCCTGCAGCCCGATCTGACCGACATCATCGCCGACGAAGAGGCGGTGATCGCCCTGGGCAAGGCGCTGTTCTGGGACACCCAGGTGGGCACCGATGGCGTGGCCTGCGCGAGCTGCCACTTCAACGCGGGCGCCGACATGCGCATCACCAACCAGATCAACCCGGGCAATGACGCCGCCTTCACGGGCTGGCCGGTGTCGGGCCTCAACGAGACGATGGAGGAGGACCTCTTCCCCTTCTACCAGTTCGTCAACGAAGACGATCCCAACTCCGAGATCCTCACCTCCACCGACGACCGCATGAGCTCCCAGGGCGCCTTCGGCGGCATCTTCCTCGACCTGGGCGAGACCGACCACGGCCCGACCATGGCCGGGCGCTTCACCGGCTCGACCTCACGCTCCTCCATCCCCTCCACGATGGCCGGCGAGATGTGCGTCGCCTCCACCGAGGGCCCCTTCTACGCCGACGGCATGGCCCACCGAAAGGTGGAGCCGCGCAACACGCCGAGCGTGATCAACGCGGTCTTCAACTACCGCAACTTCTGGGATGGCCGCGCCTCCGACATCTTCAACGGCATGGACCCCTTCGGCCAGGCCACCAATGACAACGAGCCCACCTCGGGCGTCCTGGTCGCCGAAAAGGTGACCAGCGGCAAGAAGAGCCAGTGGCAGCTCAAGCTGGAGAACGTGGCGCTGCCCTACTCCTCGCTGGCCTCGCAGGCGCTCGGCCCCCCGCTGTCCTCCTTCGAGATGGCCTGCGAGGGCTTCACCTTCGACGATCTGGCCGACCATCTGCTCACCAAGCGGGTGCTGGCCAATCAGGAGGTGTCGATCTCCGACAGCGTCTTCGAGACGGCCGGCCTGCTGCGCAGCACCACCAAGAACAAGAAGGGCGTCAACCTCAAGTACAAGGAGCTGATCAAGCAGGCCTTCAACGCGAAGTACTGGGAGGCCGGCAAGAAGTACGTGGTGGACGGCTACGGCAACATCGTCGAGAAGGGCTCGGGCGATCCGCAGATCAACCTGAACCTCGCCTTCTTCTTCGGCATCGCCATCCAGAAGTACGAGGCCACGCTGATCTCCGACGACAGCCCCTTCGATCGCCAGGCGCTCTCCGACCAGGAGGCCCAGGGGTTGGCCATCTTCCAGACCGACGCCATGTGCGGCGACTGCCACGCCGGCCCCCTCTTCTCCAACGCGGCCTTCTCCTACAATCCGCTGCTGGGCGAGCCCGAAGCCCCGCTGGAGCGCATGCTGGTCGAGCGGATGCTCATGGGCGACGACAAGCCGGCCTCCTATGACATCGGCTTCTACAACATCGGCGTCACGCCCACCGCCCAGGACCTGGGCATCGGCGGCTTCAAC
>JBEIQK010000804.1:0-2922 GCA_040376505.1 Alphaproteobacteria bacterium
CGCTGCGATCGTACTTCTCCGCGTAGTAGGCGATCTCAACGGCGGTGAAGCCCTTGATGTGCAGCTCGGGGCGCTCGGCCTTGATCGCGCGGAGCAGGTCTGTGTAGTACGAAAAGGGCAGGTCGGGGTTGAGCCCGTTGACGATGTGGACCTCGCTGATCAGCTCGGCCTTGAGCGCCCGCACGCGGGAGACGGCGGCCTCGATCGACATCGTCCAGGCGCCCGGGTCGCCGGTCTTCAGCCGCGCGAAGGAGCAGAAGATGCAGCTCGCCTCGCAGACATTGGTGGCGTTGATGTGCAGGTTGCGGTTGAAGTAGGTGCGGTCCCCGTGCAGGCGCTCGCGAACGGTGTTGGCCAGGGCGCCCAGCACCGTCACGTCGCGGGTGGCGAAGAGCCGCTCGCCGTCGGCCTGATCGAGGCGCTCGCCGTACTGGAGCTTCTCCCAGATCTCGAGCAGGCCGGTGGTCTTCAGATCGCGCAGGGTGGTGCGGGGGGTCATGGCGAGGCTCCTGCGGCGGACGGCCGACCGTTCCACCGGCGCATCAGCGCGTTGTCGACGCCAAGCTGGTCGAGGACCCGGGCGACGACGGTGTCGAGCAATTCGTCGCGGGTGGCGGGTTGACTGTAGAAGGAGGGGCTGGCCGGCATGACGGTGGCGCCGGCCTCGATGAGGGTGGCCATGTTGCGCACATGGATGAGGGAGTAGGGGCTCTCCCGCACCACCAGCACCAGCTTGCGGCGCTCCTTGAGCATCACATCGGCGGCCCGGCCGACCAGGTCGGAGCTGGTGCCGCTGGCGATGCGCCCCAACTGGCCGGCCGAGCAGGGGATGATCGCCATCGCGTCGAAGCGAGCGCTGCCCGAGGCGAAGGGGGCGGTCATGTCGCCGGGATTGTAGGTGGCGATGCCCAGGGTAGACGGATCGGTGCCGACCTCATCTTGCCAGCAGAGGCGGCCAAAGCGCGTGAAGACGGCGTGGGTCTCGATGCCGGCCTCTTTTCCGACGGTGGACAGAAACGAGAGGAGGCGGGCGGCGTAGGGCGCCCCGCTGGCTCCGCTGACCCCGATGACGATCTTCATGGTGCTGCTCCCTTTCGTCCGACAACGATGCTGGCCACGGGCGGAAAGACGTCGCGCCCCGTCGCCTCGAGTCCGCACTGTTCAAGAAGGGCCACCAGCTCGGTGCGGGTGGTGAAGGCGTCGATGCTGCCGGCGAGGTAGCGGTAGGCGTCGCCAAAGCCGGTGATGAGGCCGCCGACGACGGGCACCACAAGGCGGTTGTAGCTGCCCTGCACCACGCGGCTGAAGAGGGTCTCGGGCTTGCACAGCTCCAGGATGACGAGGCGCCCGCCCGGGCGCAGCACCCGGGCGCACTCGGCGATGGCGCGCGGCAGCTCAGGCACGTTGCGCAGGCCAAAGCCGCAGAGGATGGCGTCGAAGGAGGCGTCGGGGAAGGGCAGCTCGCGGGCGTCGGCGACCGTGAGGGTCACGGGCGCCCCCGCCGGGACTTTGGGCGCGCCGCTCTTCAGCATCTGGGGAGAGAAGTCGACCGCCTGAACAGACCGAGCCCCGTTGGCGAGGAGCTGCAGCGTGAGGTCGAGGGTGCCGGCGCAGAGGTCCATCACATCGCCCTTGCCGCTGTCGGCCAGGGCGCGCACCGCGTCGCGGCGCCAGCCCTGATCGAGGCCCAGGCTCATCACCCGGTTGGCCAGATCGTAGCGGGGGGCGATGCGATCGAACATGTCGCGGACGAGGGGGGCGCGATCCAGGGCGCCCGGCGTGGGGGCGAGGCTCATGCGGCACGCTCGACGAGGTGGTGGGCGAGGCCGACGACGGCGTCGCGCCAGGGGGTGTCGGGCAGGCGGGCGGCGTCGAGGGAGGCCAGGGCGGCCTCCACCCGGCTGCGGGCCTCGGCGAGGGCGTCTTCGGGGGCGCCGCTGCTGCGCACGGCGGCGAGCACCTCGGGCTGGACGGCGGCGGGCAGGGGGCCCTCGGCCAATGTCTGGCGCAGGCCGGGCACCCGCTCCATCGCGAAGATCAGGGGCAGGGTCATCTTGCCCTCGGCGAGGTCGGCGCCGATGCGCTTGCCGGTGGCGCGCTGATCGCCGACGTAGTCGAGGACATCGTCGGTGATCTGAAAGGCGATGCCCACCTCGTGGCCGAATCGCTTCAGGCAGGCAGCGATCTCGTCCTGCTGCAGGTTCCAGGCGCCGGCGGCGGCGCACCAGGCGATGAGAGCGGCCGACTTCTTGTCGAGGATCTCGATGTAGGTGGGCAGATCGAGGTCGAGGTTGCCGGCGTTCAAGAGCTGGAGCACCTCGCCTTCGGCCATCAGCGTGGCGGTGTGGCCGAGCTCGGAGACGGCGGTGAAGCCGCCCTCCTGGGCGGCCAGCCACATCGAGCGGGCGAGGCAAAAGTCGCCGGTGAGGATCACGCCCGGGTTGCCGTAGACCCGGTGGGCGGTCTTGCGGCCGCGGCGCTCCATCCCGTCGTCCACCACGTCATCGTGGAGCAGCGAGCCCAGGTGCATCAGCTCGCCCACGCACATCAGGCGGGCGAGCGGGCCGTCGTGGCCCGCGGCCCGGGCGCACAGGCCGGTGAGCAGGGGCCGCAGCCGCTTTCCGCCGGCCTCGACGAGGTAGCGGCTGATGCGCTCCACCGCGGGGACGCTGCTGTGCAGCAACTCGCCCAGGGTGCGCTCCACCGCCACCAGCTCGGGCGCCATCAGCTCAAAGCCGCGGCTGACCGGCGCCACGGTGGTGAGCGGGGCGCCTGCGTGCAGTCCGGCGGGCAGGGTTCGATGGGCCTGGAGTTCCATGGGGGCCTCGGATTGGGCTCAGTGTCTTCAGTTGTCGTTGCAATAACTGAGCCGGCTGCGTTAGGGCCGGGGGGAGCCCCGAACGCAGCCAACTTTTTCCCGGC
>JBEIQK010000256.1:0-8165 GCA_040376505.1 Alphaproteobacteria bacterium
CTCCTGCCTGGGCGCCTTGAGCTCCGGCTCTCCCGCCGGCTTCTCCCCCAAGCGCTCGATGGCGGCTGGCCTGCTCCCCGCCTGGTTCGCTCCTTCGTTTGGGCTCTTTGACGCCTTCGCGATCGCGGGGCTAATCAGCACGGGGCTCATCGGGGCGGGCCTCTATGTGTGGGGCGCCTCGATCAAGGGCTCGCGCGCCGGATTCGCCGCCGCCGCCGCGGGACTTACCCTGGGGCCCTTGACCCTGCTGCCCCGCATGATGTCCTTCTACCCGCAGATGGTCGCCGGCTTCGTGCTCGCCGGCGCCGGCGCGGCCTGGGCCATCCGAAGCCGCCAGGGCCTGGCGATGCTGGCGGCCGGGGTTGGCATCTCCCTGGCCCTGCTGATGGATCTCCGCGGGCTGCTCTGGGGCGTCGCCCTCCTCCCGCCCTGCCTGCTCGCGGCACTGTTTTCTAAGGGAGGAGGGCTTCAGCGAGCCGGACGGATCGCGCTGCTGATGGGGCCCCTGTGGGTGTCGTGGACCTGGCTCGGGCCAAAGGCCTACCCCGAGATCACCATGCCGCTTGAAGCCGAGACGGACCAGCGAATGACCCTGTACAAACAGGGCCAACTGGACCCGAGCGTGAAGCCTCCCTTTCCGCGCGCGCCCAGCTATGTGTTCAGCCGAACCCCGCTCTCCGACCTGCCCTTGACCCTTCGTTTTCTGTCGGAGAACGCGAAGCTCGTGACGTCGATCCAGCGCCCCGAGCGGCGGGTCATCGAGCTGCGCGAGACGGTCCAGCGCTGGTTGGCCCTCACCGTCGGCAGCCTCGGCGCCGCGGCCCTGGCCTTGCGGCGTCGCCCTTGGGCCGTTGCCGCCCTGCTGTGCTCCTGCGCGCCGTTCCTGCTGGCGATTGAAGCCATCGGCGTGCGCATGTCTGGTCACGCCCGGTACTGGGCCACCGCCCTGCCCGGCGTCGCCGTCGCCTTCGGCGTGCTCTGGGTGCTGCTCTCCGACCTCTGGCCCGCGCCACTCCGGGTCCGCGTCGGCGCCCGGGCCGGAGGTGCCCTGCGCGTGGTGGTGCTCGCGCTGGTGGTCACCGGGGTCCTCCCCACCCTCGCCTCCCCTGTCGCGTCGTGGAGGAGCTTCTCGGCGGACTACGAAGGCCAGTACGTCGATCGACTGCTGGAGGAGGCGAAGACGCGAGAATTGATGAAGTCCTCCAACCGCATCGCCTGCCAGCGGATCCTCGACCGAGATCAAGCGTCTGGATTCGGCGTCTGGCCCACCTGGTATCCGCGAAAGTCCACGCGGCCCGCTCCCCCCGATCCGCACGCGCCCTGACCGCCGGTTGGGTCACCGGGCGGACAGAGGTCCTTCCCCGGGCGGCGGCTCTCCGTCCTCCTGTCACCAGCCGGCCCTCGCTTGCCCAGTCGACGCTCCCGCTCCGCCGTCGAACTGAAAGGTGAACACAACCGAGTCGGAGCCCTCTTCCAGCGCGGGGTAGCGCCCCATGGCGACAAGCTCGTTGGCGCAGCGCAACAGCGCAGGGTCAGCCACGGCGTCCTCCGTGACACACTGTCCACTTACGAGGCCGTTGGCGTCGAGGTGGGCATGGATCACGATCGCACCCGATCGCGCTTCGTTCGCGCGCGCCTCCCAGCAGCGCTGCAGGTGGCCGGCGTTGAAGTCCAGCTCGGCCTGCACACCGGCCGGGGCGCGCCCCCACCGCACGCCGGGCCCCTCCGCGACGGAGGGCAGGGCCGCGTCCAGACGAAGGGCGGCGCCGCCGACCGGAGACGGGCGCAGGGGGTCGGCCGCCCGCCCGACTGGGCGGGGTGGGGCGAAGACCATGGGGCCGGGCTCGCTTGGGGCGAGCTCCGCTGCGGAGGCGAGCGGCCCCGCGGCGAGGGCGCTGTCCGGGGCGCCCGTGTGGAGGGCGACGGCGGCCGGCGCCCCGCAGGCCAGAAGAAGCAGACAGAGGGCAGGGATGCGCGCCAGGGTCATCGGGGCTCCAAGGAGTTTGAAGGTTGTGCTGGAAAAGTAGCACATGATTGGAGCGAGGTCAAGCCCGCCGCGAAGCAAGCGGAGACGCCGATCCCCGCCTGCTCGCCGACGCCTGCCCCCGCGGCGTCGCCGGTATGGCGCTCGCCTCCGATGGGCCCGTTCCCGGCCAGGGCATCCCCGCGCTGAGCCTTGGAGTCCTCGACCCGGCCCGTCCATCGGCGGTACTCGGCTGGCGGCGGCAGCGGGAGGGCCCAGGTCGCCGGCCCTACCCGGTTCGGTCAGTCCGCCGGCGCCACCTTGCTCGCGAAGGCGGCCTCGCCGAAGGCGTCGAGCAGCGCGACGAGCGCGTCGATCTGGGCCTCTGCTGCCGGGTCGACCGCGCGGGCGGAGAGGTGTGTGAGCGCCTCTCTCCATCCGTTCAGCTCCATGCCGAGGGTCCACGGCTGGCCGGGAGACACCGACCAGGGCCCGCGGGGGCAAGGCCGCGCGACCCCGGTGAGGGCCTCGACGATCGCGCTGAAGGCGTCCAGTCGCGCCCCCTCCTGGGCGTCGATCGTCTCGGCGATGCGCGTAATCTGCGCGACGGCGTGGGCCATGTCAGCGACGGCGTTGGGGGACCGACGCAGGCGGGAGAGGTCGGGGAGCGCGGCCGTCGACTGACCAAAGAGCTGGTCATTCGGGCCCGGCGAACCCACCTTCACCCCCAGGGCCTCGAGGGTCGAGACATGCAGGGCGAGCCCCTCGCGCAGGGCCGCCCGCTCTGTTTTTCCGGCCCGGTCGAGGGCCCCCGCGGGCACCTTGTCGAGGGCGTCGAGCAGGACGTAGGGGAGCAGCATGGCCGCCCGGGTGTACGGACAGTTGGCGGTGAGAAAGCCGAGCGCCGCCCCCGCCTCTTCGCGCTCGGCCGGCGACATCCCCGCGACGTGTTCGGCCGCGTCCCGCATCGACGGACCTGCTGCCCCCTCCCCGACCTGAGCAGGGGCGCCAGCGGCAGGCAACACCGCGAGAGAGGGCAGCAGGAGAGACAGAGCGAGGCTCGAAGCGAGGATCATGGCATCGTCTCCGGTGAACAGGTGAGCGGAGGAGGCGGAGGCGACCAGACCGTCAAGGGCCCCAGGGTCGCGGTCAGTCCAGCGCCGAGGGCCAAGGCCCCCGCCAAGACCCACCCCCGACGCGGGCTCCGCGAACGGTCTTGAAGCACCGCTTGAACGCGAACCGCCACCTGAGACACCCCCGCGCCGAGGGCGCCCGGATGCGCTGAAGGCGACGACAGGGACACCAGCAAGCCCGCGTAGGCGCTCGGCCGCACCCCCACCGCGAGGGCCGCGTCATCGGCCGCCTGCTCGGCCTCACAGACGAGCGCGCGGCGCGCGAGCCAGGCCAGGGGATGAAACCAGAACAGAATACAGACAAGCCAGACGCCGATGTGAACCGCCCAGTCGCGGCGCCCAATGTGGGCGCGTTCATGGGCCAGCGCAGCCTCCCGTCGCTCTGCGCTCCACCCCATCGCGGCCGAGGGGAGCACGATCACCGGCCGCAGGAGCCCCCAGGTCAAGGGCCCTGGCAGCTCGTCGCTGGTGAACAATCCGGGCTCCTGCGGGACCGGCCGGGCGCGCCGCCAAAGCCGACTCAGCGCCACGCCCCCGCGCACCAGGGGCAGGCTGGCCACCAGCGCCCCAATCAGCCAGACGGCGACCAGCCAGGGCGCCTCCACCGCGATCAGGGGCCCGCGCGCGGCGACCAGGGCGACCAGCAGCGGGATCGCCGCGAAGGTGGCCGCCCAGACGGCATGGCGTTGTGCAGCCGAGCCCCCGCGCAAGAGGAGAGCGGCCACACCGCCCGCCGCGAAGAGCGCCGTCGCCTTCAGCCCGGCGTCGGCGATCAGGCCGGCCGCGAGGTAAACGGGCTCGACGCCGCTCACCGCCCCTCCTGGCGGGCGCGCGCGATGGCATCTTCGAGGGCCCGCAGCTCCTCCGGCGTGGGCGCGGCCTCCGACATCAGCGCCAGCGCCGCCTCGGTCGCCGACCCACCAAAGAAGGTGGTCACGACGCGCCGCAAGGCCGAGACGCGGGCCTCCGCCGCGGGCACCGTGGCCGCGTAGAGGTAGCGCCGGCCGTCCTCGCGCACGGTGAGGTGCCCCTTCTCGACGAGGGTGCCCATCAAGGCGCGCACCGCCGAGTAGCTCGGGGCATCGGGGAGGCGCTCATGCACCTCACCGACGGAGGCTTGCCCCATCGGGTAGATGAGGTCCATGATCTGGCGTTCGCGGCGGGAGAGGGGGTCGCTCATGCACCCAGCCTACCATGTGCTGGAAAACCTGCAAGTGCGCCGCACCGCCGACCGCCGTGTCGCCCCCCGCACCGCGCAGGCAAAGGCAGACGAGACGCCGGGTTGGCCGCTGACAAAGCTCAGACGCCCATCTCCGTCGCCAGCGTCTGCAGCGCCTCGGCCAGCGGAGAACGGGTGCGCCAGGCCAGCACGATGGTGCGGTAGGGCGCGGGATCGGCGATGGGCCGTACACAGAGGCTCGCCCGCTGCAGCTCCGTCGCCACCGCCATCTTCGGCAGCAGGGTCACCCCGGCACCACCGGCCACCATCTGGGTCAGGGTGCCGAGGCTCGTGGCGCGGTAGGCCAGCTCCTGCACATCGGCCCGCCGGCACCAGGCCAGGGCCTGGGTGCGAAAACAGTGCCCCTCGTCGAGCAGCAGCACCCGCTCCTCGGCGAGGGTCTCTTCTTCCACCGCCCCCTGCTGCGCCGCGAGGGGGTGATCGGAGGGCACGGCCAGCACAAAGGGGTCGATGCCCAGCACCGCGTGGTCGACCTCGCCCAGATCGGCCTCCAGCGCGAGGATGGCGGCGTCGAGGGTCCCGGCGGCGAGGCGCGCGGCCAGCACCGGCGTCTTGTCCTCTGTCCACAAGGTTGTCAGCCGCGGAAACCGGGCCCGCAGGCGCGGCGTCAGGTCGGGCAGCAGGTAGGGCGCGATGGTGGGGATCACCCCGATGCGCAAGGGGGCCGAGAGCGGATCCCCGGCGCGGCGCGCCGCGTCGACCATCGCGTCCCCATCCACCACAAGACGCCGGGCCCGCTCCACCAGGGCCTCGCCGGCCGGCGTGAGCAGCACCCCGCGGCGATCCCGGGCGAAGAGCACGACGCCGAGCCCTTCTTCGAGTTGGGCGATCTGGGCGCTGAGCGAGGGCTGCGACACATGGCAGGCCTCGGCGGCACGGCGAAAGCTGCGGAGATCAGCGACCGCCACGACATACTGGAGCTGCCGGAGCGAGAAGGGGTGGGGGGCGAAGCGCATCATAGCCCCAGCCTATCAGATGCTTCGGATCCTTGTCTTGGCTCGGGGGTCACCAGCACGGCATAAAGAGGAGGCGCCAGGGCGGCCCCCGCCAGAACGCACGAAGCTCACCCGATTGGAGACCGCAATGTCCCTCATCAACACCGTCGTCAAGCCCTTCTCCGCCACCGCCTACCACCAGGGCAAGTTCATCGAGCTCACCGAGGCCAGCATCAAGGGCAAGTGGGCCATCTTCTTCTTCTACCCGGCCGACTTCACCTTCGTCTGCCCCACCGAGCTCGGCGATCTGGCCGACCACTACGAGACCCTCCAGTCGATGGGCGTGGAGGTCTACGGCATCAGCACCGACACCCACTTCACCCACAAGGCCTGGCACGACACCAGCGACACCATCAAGAAGGTCCGCTACCCCCTCGTCGGCGACCCCACCGGCCGCCTCACCCGCAACTTCGACGTGATGATCGAAGACGCCGGCCTCGCCCTGCGCGGCACCTTCGTCATCAACCCCGAAGGCGTCATCAAGCTGCTGGAGGTCCACGACGACGGCATCGGCCGCGACGCCAAGGAGCTGCTCCGCAAGGTCCAGGCCGCCCAGTATGTCGCCAGCCACCCCGGCGAGGTCTGTCCGGCCCGCTGGACCCCCGGCGCCCAGACCCTGGCCCCCTCCCTCGACCTCGTGGGCAAGATCTGAACACACCCACAAAGGAGGCCCGACCATGCTCGACACCAACATCCAGTCCCAACTGGCCACCCACTTCCAGCGGCTCGACGCTCCGGTCGAGCTGGTCGCCTCCCTCGACGCCACCACCACCTCCACCGAACTGCGCACCTTGCTCGGTGAGCTGGCCTCTCTCTCTCCGCGCATCACCTTTCGCGACAGCGGGCTGCCCGCCGAGGCCCGCCGCCCCTCCTTCCGCGTCGGCCGCGCCGGGGCCGAAGGGCGGGTGCGCTTCGCCGGCCTGCCGATGGGGCACGAGTTCACCTCCCTGGTGCTGGCCCTCCTCCAGACCGGCGGCGTGGCCCCCAAAATCGATCCGACCGTCGCCGCGGCCATTCGCCGCCTCCCGCCGATGAAGGTCGAGACCTTTGTGTCTCTCTCCTGCCACAACTGTCCAGAGGTGGTGCAGGCCTTCAACGCCATGGCCGCGCTCAACCCCGGCATCAGCCACGAGATGGTGGACGGCGGCGTCTTCCAAGACGAGGTCGCCGCCCGCAAGATCATGGGCGTGCCCGCGGTCTTCATCGACGACAAGCCCTTTGGCCAGGGCCGGATGACGCTGGACGAGATCGTCGCCCGCCTGGAGCCCACCGCCAGCGCGGCCAAGGCCGAGCAGCTCTCCGAGCTCGCCCCCTACGATGTTCTCGTGGTGGGCGGGGGCCCGGCCGGCGCCGCCGCCGCCGTCTACGCCGCCCGCAAGGGCATCCGCACCGGCCTCGTGGCCGAGCGCTTTGGCGGCCAGGTCGGCGACACGCTGGGCATCGAGAACTTCATCTCGGTGGCCTATACCGAGGGGCCGAAGCTCGTCGCCGCGATGGAGCAGCAGGTGCTCTCCTACGGCGTCGAGGTGACCTCGCTCCAGCGCGTGCAGCGACTGATCCCCGCCCGTGAGGATGGAGGGCTGCACACGGTGGTGCTGGCCAGCGGCGCGCGCCTGCGGGCCCGGTCGGTCATCCTGGCCACGGGGGCGAAGTGGCGGGAGATGCAGGTGCCGGGCGAGTCGGAGTACCGCACCAAGGGGGTGGCCTTCTGCCCCCACTGCGACGGCCCCCTTTTCAAAGGCAAGCGCGTGGCCGTCATCGGCGGCGGCAACTCCGGCGTAGAGGCCGCCATCGACCTCGCCGGCATCGTGGGCCATGTCACCCTGCTGGAATTCGACGCCAAGCTGCGCGCCGACGAGGTGCTCCAGCGCAAGCTGCGCAGCCTCGCCAATGTCGAGGTCCGCCGCATGGCCCAAACCACCACCGTCCGCGGCGACGGCAGCAAGGTGGTCGGACTCACCTACCGCGACCGCGAGAGCGGCGCCGAGCACCAGCTCGACGTGGCGGGCATCTTCGTGCAGATCGGCCTGCTGCCCAACACCGACTGGCTGCGCGGCACCCTGGAGCTCAGCCGCCACGGTGAGATCGTCGTCGACGCCCGCGGACAGACCTCGATCCCCGGCATCTTCGCCGCGGGCGACGCCACCACGGTGCCCTTCAAGCAGATCGTCATCGCCATGGGCGACGGCGCCAAGGCCAGCCTCGCCGCCTTCGACCACCTCGTTCGCAGTGCCCCCATCGCCATTCCGGTGCCGGCGGCCGCCCCCGCTCTCGCACCTTTCCCCTGAACGGGTGAACCTGGGTCTGCCCAGCGGGCTACAGCTAACAGGCCGCACAAACCGTCCCGCCCATGTTCCAGGCCGGGCGGCCCCAGAAAAACACAGCTTGTTCTTCCACCCAGCCCCCGCGGGCGCCCCCTCCTGACTCCCTTACCCCGGAGAACCCGATGCCCACCTCTCCCCGACCCGACCTCGCTCCTTCGGTCCTCCTCTTGCTGGGCCTCACGGCCTGCCAGACCCCCGCCTCCAAGGAGGTGGCCCCCAAGGCCAAGGCCCCGGCGGCCGAGCCCGCCCCCGCCGAGAAGGCCAGCACCGAGCCGGCCGGCTCCATCCGCGACAACCGCTCCTGGTGGCCGGAGCAGGTCGACCTCTCTCCCCTGCGCCGCAACGCCGGAGGCAACCCCTACGGCGGTGACTACGACTACGCCGCCGAGTTCGCCAAGCTCGACCTCCCGGCGCTCAAGGCCGACATCGCCGAGGTGATGACCACCTCGCAGGAGTGGTGGCCCGCCGACTACGGCACCTACGCCGGACTGTTCATCCGCCTCGCCTGGC